>JAYTLO010000082.1:0-6961 GCA_043729385.1 Akkermansiaceae bacterium | reverse complement strand
CGGCATTCACTTCGAGGATTGACAAGGCTCTGCGCGAACCCACTTTTTTGGGTCAAGCTGCAGAGACCCTGGCCATTTTCCGGGAGCATATCCAACCCTTCAATGAATCCCTGAAACGGGTTTTTGGTCATAGCGAGCAGACCTCAATCCAAATCCGGAACTACAGCCAACCTCGTCTCGCTCAACCTTAGCCGGTTCGATCCCGAGGCTTGGAAGGCAGCGATTCTCGCTTGGAAAAACGTCACTCCACTACTTGAACTGAAATATGAGAGAGTAAGAATCTCGGAACTCCGCGCGTTTCCAAGAATTTGAGAAATTCTCATGAGGCCGATCCCGCTAAGATCCGTGAAGCCCACAAGTCCCAGGATTTTGAGATTTGCTATCCGGTCGCTCCGATGAAGCGATTGCCACTGGATTTTCTGGCTCGATTCAATCTTTCCCGAGACCAGTTAGCACGAACTCGGTGGTTCAGAATGACAGTCCGTGAAATTGTGGACTGAATCATATCGCCTACCCATCTCAGCTCTCACTCTCCACGCACACCCGCAACTGTCGGTCGGTCTTCGGTTGGTCGCGGTCCCAGGCGGTGAGGAACGCGTGGATTTCTCCGAGCAGTTCGTCGCATTGTTTGTTCCACTTCGAGGTGCCTCGCAAGACCATAGCACTCTCGCGCAGGCCGGTGAAACGGATCTCCTCGGCACCGGCGGCGCGCAGTTCGTTGAGTTCCGTGCGCAGCGTTTCGAAGAACCCCAGCTCGAAGCCATTCCCTGATTCCATCGCCGTCCTGACAAGCGAGACGGTAACCGGTGGGGCGAGCGGCTCCAGCTTCTCCGCGATGCGCTCGCAGCCGATTTTCACTAACATCTTCCGCATCCGGTCGAACAGATCCTCCAAGTGCAGCAGCTTGAGCGGGCACTTGGTTTCTAAATACTGCACCACGCCGCTGCGGATGTCCTCGATGAAGGGGAAATCCTCGTGATCCGCCGCCACGGCTGCCCGCCGCAAGGCATCGTCCAGCCACGCGGTGTCGTACTCGATCACTTGATAGCGTCCGATTTGAAGGGCGGGCCGATTGCCGATAAGTGCGATCACTGCGGTGACTTTGGGGAGGGGGAAAGGAAAGTGGGTGAGAGTTAGGGGGAGTCAGTGAAATAGAGTTTGGGTCAGTCCTTGAACAAGCGCCGCTGGAATGGATCGCGGGCTGCGCGCCGCGAAAGCGACTGGATTTCCGCGATGAACTCGTTGACGTCCTCGAACTGGCGGTAAACCGAAACGTAGCGGACGTAGGCGACTGGATCTATCTGATGGAGCTTGTCCATCACCTTGCCGCCGATGTTAGCGGACGGCACCTCGCTGAGATGGTCCTTGTGCAGGTCCGTTAGAATTTCCTCCACCGCGCGGTCGAGCCGGTCCATCGGCACCGGGCGCTTCTCGCAGGCCTTGATCAATCCGCTCATCAACTTCTCGCGGTTGAGCGCCTCGCGAGTGCCATCCCGCTTCACCACCCGCAGCTCGGTGCGCTCGATCTGCTCGTAAGTCGTGTAGCGGTAGTTGCACTTCAAGCACTCGCGCCGACGGCGGATAGTGGTGCCGTCCTTCGATGACCGAGAATCGAGAACTTTGTCTTTGAGAGAACCACATTGGACGCAACGCATGGACGATAATGAATAGCAACGTCGCGCAGCCTATCCATCCATGTGGTAGCGTCAATCCGAAAACTATGATACATTTAGTAGTTGGCTGCCAAATGGTCCGCAAAAACGTAGCGAAGATTTTGAAAAAGTGTCCCGGCTGTCTCAGCCGGGTGCGAGGAGACGAAGACCGGCTGACAGCCGGGACACATTCAAGCTTCCACCTTCTTCTTCGCCAACTGCTCGTCGCGAATCCCGCCGATGAATAACAGAAACGCAGCGATGCAGATACAAGCGTCCGCGACATTGAAGGCCGGCCACCAACCACCGCCGCTCGGGACGAGCTTGTCATAGAGCGGAAGCTTGATCGCCACAAAATCAACAACGTAACCTTCTGCTAGACGATGCCACACACTCGCGGACTTGAACTCGTCGAGCAGGAAACCCTGGACCAGCCTGTCAGTTAGATTGCCGAAAATTCCGCACAGTAGCAGCGCCACAGCGATCTGGGAGAGCGGGTGATTGAAGACGCCCTTTTTCCAAAAAATCCGGATCATGATCAGCGCGAACAGCGGCACGAACAGAAACACGATCGGAGCCCACGCAGTGCCATTGCCGAAGCCGAAGGCCACTCCTTGATTGTGGACGCGGACGAGATGGAAAAAATTTTCAATCACCCGGATGTCGAAGTTTTCAGGCGACCACGGCGGCGGGAATCTCCCCACCGTCCAAAACTTCGTGATCTGATCGAGCACGTAGAGCGGCAGCGTGAGAAAGAGGAGGAGCTTGGGAAAATTCATGGGAAAGATCGGTCAGATCGGTCGGATTCGACCTATTTGCAAACCTCCGTACAGCGCCCACACAGTCCGCTTTCTAGCAGCGGTTCATGCTTCCGGCAGCGCGGGCAAAGCGAGTGATCGGTCTTGCGGGCGGTGGCCGCAAGCGCTTCACCCACGGTGGCAGTTAGACCGGCGATTATGAAGAACTCGGTCGCGAAGTCGCGGTCGTTGAGCATTTCCAACAACGGCGCGTCCGCGGCGGGAATAGCTAGAGCGACATCCGCCTCGTTGTTGCGGGTGAATTCCTTGGCTTGGATGCGCCCTTCGATGGCGGTCTGGATAGCGTATTTGATTTCGAAAAGCCGGTTCACTTGGCCCGTCGCGGTGCCGGGAGCGAATGCGGTGTTAGGCTCGGGGAAATCTTGTTCATGCACGGTGCCGGTGGTGAAGGCAGCGTGCTCCCACGCCTCGTCGGCGGTGAAGGCAAGGATCGGCGCTAACAACTTGGCGACCGCGGTGAAGATCTCATGCATCGCAGCCTGCGAGGCACGGCGGCGAGGGGAGTCGGCAGCATCGCAATACATGCGGTCCTTGGTGGCATCGATGTAGATCGCGGATAGATCGTGGGTGCAGAAGTTGTTCAGCGCGTTGAAGACCTTGCGGAATTCGTAGGCTTCATAGGCTTTGCGGCATTCGCTGACGACTTCGTGAAGGCGTTCTAAGATCCAACGGTCGAGCAGGGTGTACTCGTGGGCAAGATGCCTACGCTCCTTGAACCCATCAAGATTTCCTAGCAGAATCCGCAGCGTATTGCGCAGACGGCGGTATGGCTCTGCGACTTGCTTGAAGAGATCCTCGCCGAAGGGAACTTCATTTTGCCAGTCCACGGAGGACACCCAGAGGCGGACGATGTCGGCTCCATATTGGTTGTAGAAATACGCGGCATCGGTCGGTTTGCCGGCTTTCCCGGCATCAGATTTCGCGAGTTTCTTTTTGTCCTTATCGACGACGAAACCGTGAGTCATCACAGTTTTATAAGGAGCAAATCCGCGATAGCCGGTGCTGAGCATGAGCGAACTCTGGAACCAACCACGGTGCTGATCGGTCGCTTCCAGATAGAGATCGGCCGGGCAATGAAGTTGCGGATGCGCGTCTAACACGGCGGCGTGGGAACAACCGGAGTCGATCCAAACGTCGAGCGTGTCGCGGCATTTTTTCACGCCAGCAGGCAGGCCTAACATGACGGCAAGTTCGGCATCGGTTTTCTCGAACCAAACATTCGTGCCTTCCTTTTCCACAAGATCGGCGACTTTTAGCGCGAGATCCGACGAGATGATGACCTCGCCACTTTCACTGAAGAAAACCGGCAGCGGCACGCCCCAGGTGCGTTGGCGTGAGATGCACCAGTCGGGGCGGCTTTCGACGGTGCCGTAGATTCGGTTGCTGCCCCACGCGGGCAGCCACTCGACCTTGTCGATTTCCGTGAGTGCTTGGCCACGCAGGGTTTCGAGCGAGATGAAGAATTGCTCCACGGCGCGGAAAATGATCGGCGTTTTCGAGCGCCAGCAATGCGGGTAAGAGTGCTTGTAAACTTCTTGCCCTAGCAGATGGCCGCTCTCGGCGAGGATCTCGATGATGCGGCTGTTGGACTTGAAAACATGCACGCCCACGAGTTCGTCGAGGCCGACTTCAGCAGTGAATTTCCCGGAGTCATCGACAGGTGATAGCACGGCGAGGCCGTTTTGCTGGCCGGCCGCATAGTCGTCTGCGCCGTGACCGGGAGCGATGTGGACCGCGCCGGTGCCGGTCTCGGTGGTGACGAAGTTGGTGAGGATGAGCTTGGATGTGCGGTCGAGAAATGGGTGTCCGGCCTCGAAGCCATCGAACTCCTTGCCTTTGCTTTCCTGGAGTGTCTCGGCCAGTGCATAACCGGTTTTTTCCGTGAACGAACCAATGAGTTCCCTAACAATCACAAACGTTTCGACCACATCGTCCTTGATGAATTTCCCGACGACATAGGTGAATTCTGGATGCACCGCGATGCCGAGATTGGCCGGAAGCGTCCAAGGTGTGGTGGTCCAAATCACCATTGATGCGGTGCCAGCCAACTCACCGGAAACGAGCGGAAACTTCACGAAAATCGCCGGACTCTCCTTATCCGCATATTCGACTTCCGCCTCGGCGAGAGCGGTCTGCGCACCGTAAGACCACTGCACCGGCTTCTTCGCCTGATAGATCGAGCCGTTCTCCACGAGCTTCGCGAAGACTCGCAAGATGCTCGCCTCGTAGCCGGGATTCATCGTGAGATAGGGGCTATTCCAATCGCCGAAGACACCGAGCCGCCGGAACGAGCCGCGTTGGATATCGATGTATTTCAGGGCGAACTCAGTGCAACGGCGGCGGATTTCCGCAGGCTCAAGCCCGGCAGTTTCCTTGACGACCTTGAACTCAATCGGCAGCCCGTGGCAGTCCCAACCCGGCACGAACGGCACGGCGAAACCGGCCATCGTCTTGGATTTCACCACCAGATCCTTGAGCAGTTTGTTCAGCGCGGTGCCCATATGGACATCGCCATTTGCAAACGGTGGGCCGTCATGAAGAATGAATTCTGGCGCGTTCTGCGCACGGCGTCGGGCGAGGATTTTCTCGTAAAGGCCCTCGTTTTCCCAGCGCTCGAGGCGGCCGGGTTCGTTCTGCACCAGATCTCCCCGCATCGGGAAATTCGTTTGCGGCAGGGTCAGGGTGTCTTTGTAATTCGGGGCGGCGCTCATGACGGGGCGCGGACGCTAGCAATCCGGTCCAGTGGGGTCAACCACTGGAAACGGCTCTCGATTCCACCACTCATTCTCCCTGTGCCCGCCCGAATAGACTCGACTCAAACGTTGGCTGGATCGAGTTTTTCGCGAGGTGAAAGCCAACCCAATGAACGCGATTTTCACATCCGTCACGACCCTGTGCGCACTGGCTACTATTGTTTGCGGCGCGGTTGTCATCCCTGAAGAAGGGCGATTCTCGTGGAACTACAACCTGCTTGGGAGCGGAGGAGGCTCAGGCGCCCAGGATCAGTTCGCCATTCAATTCGGGGATGACAGGCTGGCGGCCGGTGAATCGTTGCTCATGACCGTGATTCCTAACGGTCAGTCGGTCCCCAGTTGGACAAGAACGATCAATGGATTCGGTGCCGGCTTGAACGGTTTCCTGTATTTCGGGGAAATTGATGCCTACTTTCCCACTCGGATCGGCACCTTGAACTTTGAAATTCTGAGCGGCACCGTGAACCTGGAGCGGATCACCATTATCTTAAACACGCCGGTCGATAATACCACCGCCACGATCTCGCCGAACTTCACGCTTATTCCAGAACCCGGGACGACTTCCCTATTTTTCTGCGGATGTTTTCTGCTAGCCTTTCGGCATCGGTCCTGATCTCCGCCATGACCAGCGGACCATCGTGAGGATTCCGGCACAGCGATTGAAATGATATATATAGTTCAAAAATTATATTGACGCCTTTGCATAGTCCAATTACTCGTTTCGAACCTTCAGCAAGTCATGCAATCAACAATCCATATTAACCATCCTCAACCGACCCAATGGTCGCCGGGTAGGTTCGTATGCATTGAAGGAATCCGATTCGGTCTCGAGTGCGAGACCGGAAAACTCAAGTTAGGCTTTGCGGACATATCCTTCACTAAGGAGGCAGGCAGGTAGTTCAAGATCTGATAAAGATCATTCGATTTTTTCGAGAACCCCGCCCGCTCACGTAGCCGGCGGGGTTTTTGTTTTCCTGGTTCGTCCTACTGTATCAATGGCTCCAGCGCTCCGTTAGACAGCGAAGCATCCGGTTTTTATGCGGGTTCACCATTTCTGAAACCAAACACCATAGATAAGATTCTATTAATCATTCCCTTTCTATAGATACCATGAACACCAAAAACTTAATATTTCTCGGCGTGACTGCGGGCGAGCCGATCAAACATGCAAACGAATTTATCCAACGCTACATCGCGGATGGTCATGACGGTGCGCGACTGGGCGAGGAGATTTTCCAGATCGTCGCCGATCCAGCGGCGTTTTTTGAAGATTCGCTGCGTGCGCCACTGGCCCGCGCGCTTTATCGTCCAGCGTTCACGCCGCGGGCGGATCTCGCGCCGTGGCGGCAGTGGGGCGATGACTTGGAGGCCGATGCCGTGAGGCAAATGGCGAATGCGTGTGCATTGCCCGTCGCTGTGGCGGGGGCGTTGATGCCGGATGCCCACCCGGGCTACGGCCTGCCGATCGGTGGCGTTCTTGCCACCGAAAATGCCGTGATTCCCTATGCCGTCGGTGTTGATATCGCCTGCCGGATGAAACTAACTGTTTATGATCGTAAGGCGAATGTCATCGCCGGTCAACGCGACCGGTTAGGTAACATCATCGAAAGCGAAACTCGTTTCGGGATCGGATGCAGTTTTAAGAGGCTGTCTTAAAAATATCTAACGTCCGATTCTGGCGAGCATTCGCTTGCTCATCGACAGATAGATCATGGCTTCCGAGTGTTCGATTTTAACC
>JAYTLO010000081.1:0-1207 GCA_043729385.1 Akkermansiaceae bacterium | reverse complement strand
CGCTTGCTCAGGAAATCTCCCCCGATAGTTTCCGTTTTCGTTGATGAAAAAGCCTACGCTATCGCGACACAGCGCACCGCGTCTTTCTGCGAAGCGTGCGTCGCTGGTCATTCCCGGCAGCCTAAAACCTCGGACGAAGGGTGCGTCGGGGCCTATCCAAAAGTTTGTGTTTAAGGGCGGGTTGATGTGTTGATGATTTTGGCTAGGGAGCCTGCGTTGTGGACGAGGCAGCCTGGCAGAAGCGCGAGCCGAATTGGATGGCGAATTGGTTGGCGGCGGACTTCCAGTTGAGCGGTGGGGATTTCCACTTTTTGGTGATGTTTAGCAAGGCTAGATAGAGCAATTTGGTGGCGGCTTGGTCATTCGGGAAGTGGCCGCGCGTTTTGATGAGTTTGCGTAGTTGCATGTTCACGCTCTCGATGGCGTTGGTGGTGTAGATGATTTTGCGGACTTCGGGCGGGTAGGCGAAAAAGGGGATGATGTGCTCCCAAGCTCGCCGCCACATGGGGGCGATGGTGGGGTATTTGCGCGCCCATTCTCCGGTTTCAAATTCGGCGAGGCGGGCTTCGGCGGCTTGGGCGCTTTCGGCCCGGTAGATGAGTTTGAGGGCGGCGGCGACTGCTTTGATTTCCTTGTAGTTGCAGTAGGCGAGGCTGCCTCGGATGAGGTGGACGATGCAGGTCTGCACGCTGGTTTGCGGGAAGACGGCGGTGATGGCTTCGGGGAAGCCTGTGAGCCCGTCGACCACGGCGATGAGGAGGTCTTCGACGCCTCGGTTGCGCAGTTCGTTCATCACTTTGAGCCAAAACTTCGCGCCTTCGTTTTGCTCGATCCAGATGCCGAGGATGGCCCGCGTTCCGTCGGCCTCGATGCCGAGGGCGAGGTAGACGGCTTTGTTCTTCACCGTCCCTTCGTCCCGGATTCGCACCCGCAGTGCGTCGAAAAATACGAGCGGATACATCTTCTCCAGCGGCCGGTTTTGCCACTCGGTGACTTCGGCGTGCACCGCATCCGTCACGCTGCTGATGAAGGCCGGGCTGACTTCCACTCGGTATTGCTCCTCCAGCAGCGCCGCGATGTCGCGCACGCTCATCCCGCGCGCATACATGGCGATGATTTTTTGATCAAACCCCGGCATCCGCTTCTGCCACTTCTCCACCAGCATCGGCTCAAAGCGGCTCTGCCGGTCGCGCGGCATCGCCAGCTC
>JAYTLO010000080.1:0-39890 GCA_043729385.1 Akkermansiaceae bacterium | reverse complement strand
GATCGTGGCCTCGCCTTTCAGTCGCCTCGCCCCGGTTTTTCGCTTCGGACCGAAGCGTGACCGGGATTTCGCGAACGCCTCGTCCACGA
Source organism: Akkermansiaceae bacterium (assembly GCA_043729385.1). GTDB lineage: Bacteria > Verrucomicrobiota > Verrucomicrobiia > Verrucomicrobiales > Akkermansiaceae > Luteolibacter. The sequence continues at coordinate 39,801 of JAYTLO010000080.1, read as the reverse complement.
AACTCCGGCTGCCGATCACCGCACCATCCGTGAAATACCGGATTCGGCAGCGCAGCAACTTGCCGAACGGCAGCTCTCCATCCGTGCCGCCTTCCTTCTCCGCCTCCTCTTCTGATATTCCTTTGCGCAACGTTTTCGTAACCAACAGTGCATCCCGACTCACACTTTCCTCCGATTTACCCACAGCTCCAGCCATCAACAGTTTCCGATATTCCCGCGAAACTCCGCTGGCCCAAAAATTAGCATCTGCGGCCACTCCTTCATGCGCCCTCAATGCCCGGACCAAGCCAGCCCGCGCCGTTTTCCCATTGCCTTCGCCCCGCCCCCGATCGCCTCCCCATAGCTGCTCCAACAATAATCCGCCGGATCCTTTACCATCCCGGCGCGCACCGGATTCAAGTCGATGTAGGCAGAAATCGTCTTCGCCGCCACCCTGTCCTCCACAATCACACTCTTGAACCGATCCTCCCACAGTCGCCCCGTCCTAGAATGCGCCCGGTTGAACCACTGGGTGAAACGTTGCAGCAGCCCCTTCATGAACTCGCCCAGATCGTGCATCCGGTAGGAAAGGCGCGTGCGAATCGCCGCCACCGCCTCATCCATCCCGCTATGCGCCACATTAACCGCTGACCTAGCATCTGCCACTTCCTTCGCCACCCCGGCCACGAACGCCTCGCTATAAATCGCCGACAACCGTTTCAGCAGCGTCTCATCCGAAATCCCGCCGTCCTCCATCGGCGGAACTTCCAACAGCAAATGAAGGTGGTTGCACATCAGGCAGTAAGAAACCACCCGGCAACCCGTAAATTTTTCCTGCATACGCATCAACGCCCGGAATCTCTCCTTCTCCTCAGCGCCAAAAGCAAACCGCCGATCCACGACCCGAGAAATGATATGGTAAAAAACCGGCCTCCCAGCGAATCTCCGCCACTCAGCCAGCCAGCGTGCTTTTCTGCCCATGGCGGAGAACTACCCGATCCGCGCGCGAATGGCCGGAAGATTCTCTTATTAAAGGCCTGTCCTTCTGCTGCCATTCTAGTGTGGAATTTCTAAGATTCATGCTCTAGAGTCCCCGATTCTACAACGACTTAGTCAAGAGGACTGGCCTTTTTGAATTCAGCAGAGGGGAGGGTAATACTAGTCGGGAAAATGAGCCGGGCGCGCGATGCCTGTTTAAACAACTATACCAGAGGCAAGGAGTGCCGGACATGAAAGCCGTCTGGATCGTTCTTCACTACGGAGCAAAGGCTCCAAGCTAATTGGAACCGCCCTGTACGGAGCCGCACGCAGGGTGGTGTGGGATCCGGGCGCTAATCACTTCTGGGGACCCGATTGGGTTCTTCGTTAGGCGCATTGCTACAGTGACTATAATCGTAAATTACCAGCTAAGTATACCACTGATTCCTCTCACGACTGAGTGAAGCATCAATAAACTGATATCGAGAGCGCTTTCAATGCGCCTAGAACTGGACGGTAAGCAATGGCTGACTCCAATAGGATCACCTTTCGCTGTATCGGCCAAAGCCACGGCGGCGACGAAAAGCCGCGAACGCGAACCCTCCCGCAATTAAGCCAAAAGCCGATGGCTCCGGTATCACGGTGATCTTTCCGGCCATGCCCGGATGACTCGTCACAGTGCAGGTATACCAGAAATCGCCTACTTGACTCGGAGTCCAACTGATAGCATTGCCGGGGGTTCCCGGATTGGCCGTAAAATTCGCGATCGGGGTCAGTGTGGCATTGTTAATATCGGTTGAGCTAGTCGTGGTCCGAGAATAGATTCCGTCTGCTCCGCTCATAAAAGCAGCGGCCGTGTTGTTCATGATGACGAAAGGATGCGCAGTAGTGATTCGCTGAAAAGCGTAAGTCTGCCCAAGTGTCAGGATCAGTGTTGGGTCAGCGATGTTCGAAGAGCTGAGCGGAGGGGCACCCGACGGATCGGTCCAGTTGAAAAGGAAATCCGACGCGCCATTATTCCCAAGAGTGAAGGCGACTCCCTCGGTTACCAAGTATCTACTTGGGCTGACGAGCGTGGTAACGGCGTGCGACATAGTCGCCAGCATGAGAAAGCTAGATGCGATGCCGTATTGGATTAGTCGTGGATGTGTTTTGTTTTTCATGGTGTCAAAGATCCGGCGTAAATACGGATGATCACCTCTCGCACAAGGGGAAAAAATTTTTGCGGTCAAAAATCCAAGTCATTTTCTTACCCAACGTCAGATATGCGCCCACGAGCACGATTGAAGTGATGGTGAAATGTTTCGGGTCAGAATGTTTCGGGTCCTCGCATAGTAACATTCTCTAATGTTTCGGGTCAGTGTTTCGGGTCCTCTCATAGTAACATTCTCTAAAAAATCACGACAAAATGTTACCATGCGAGGACTGACCCCTGCCATTGATCGCGGGGTTAAGGTTGAAATGACGTGAGGGCATCGACAACAGAGGGGCTAGTGGGTGTTGCCGTGCACGGCTTGTTCTGCCTTCTTTTCGTAGATGATGTTGGAAACCTGAAGCATTACATCGTTGAACCAGTTCTCAGTCCTCCTAACCTTGTCTAAAAGATCGTCGTCCACCTCAAGGCTATCGTGTGGACGCGGGTGGGTCAGTGTATGTCTGAAACGCAATGTCTCCACAAATGTCGCCCATGTTGAATCATCTGTCCGAACTACGACCTCGCCAAGATCGAACTCCTTGAACAGCCCCATGGTGAATAACACGTTCTTCTGGAGTGGTATAAAGAGCGGCTTGCGTTCGATCTCTCCCTTGGCGCCGATGCTGTACGATTCCTCACAGAGAAGATTCGATTGTGCCGGAGTTAGGGTCCGACCAGCCCGCATCGCACTCTCAACCATCACAGCCTTCACGAAAGCGATTGTCCCTTCAATGTAGGCAAAAACCGCACGAACGTAAGTGCGTCGCATCCAATCACCCTCGTTACCTCGATCACGATCAGCCTGCTCGCGCCATAGATTGCCGACGTCAATACTAAGGTGCATGACAGGGCCGAACTTCTCTCCGGATACTTCTTGAAGGTGATTCTTCATTTCTTGCAGAACAGTGTAATTCGTATCGCCTCAGGAAATGATATCCGAAAGCAACCTTTCGGGAGCATTTGCCAGCATTCCTCGATTTGACAAGGTTTTTCTGGATGACGGGTGCGTATATCAGGCTTCGCTGCGCGTTGCCTTTGCGGGTGACTTGCCGTGCCTGATATCACTCCACGGATGAACCGGGAGTCTCGAGATCCGGCAACGGCAGATGCCCGAAAAATAAAAAAGTGTTCATAGGAACACTTTCGGATTGACATGATTCCAGGGATTTCTTTTTTAAGTCGGCATGGATGCGACGAAGACGCGTTGGTGTTGGCGGAAGGATCTGGCGGAATTCCGGGGTCTGACGGATCGGGAGCCCGTCTTCGCTGCGCTACGCCGGGGCAAGCTAGAAGTGGCGTTTTGAGAAGGCTCGTCCTGAGTGGGTTTTGAGATATTGCTCGAAGGCCGCGGCTTTTGCTTTGTCGCGGAAGGCAGTGGCAACTTCGATTTGCCAAGGAGCGTATGCCTTCGTGCTTCGCGTCTCTCCCCGGTTGTGTTCGGCAAGTCGCGATTCCAGATGCCGTGTCAGGCCGACGTAGTAGCGATCCGGTTCGACCGTGCTTCGAAGGATATAGACGTAGTGGAAACTCATGGCTTGCTCCGGCGTAGCATGGCCGTCTTTCCCTATGGATGGCAATCCAGATGTAACATCCGTATCGGATAGAACTCCGGCAAAGTTGCGAAGCCGAGCCGGTGGTGCTATCAAAGGGAGAAACTCAACGGCTGTTTGAGAAGATCGAGACACCGGACGGGCGGTATGCGTTGGCGGCAAGGCTTCAGTATGGTGCGGGGTTGCGCTTGTCAGAGCTGGTGCGGATGCGAATCAAGGACGTGGACTTGGAACGCGGGACGGTGACGGTGCGCAAGGGCAAGGGAGACAAGGATCGGGCGACGGTGCTGCCGAAGAGTCTGCGGGAAGAGGTGGCGCGGCAAATCGAGAGCGCGCGGGAGGTGTGGCAGAAAGACAGGGAGGCGGGCTTGGCCGGGGTTTATATTCCGGGAGCGTTGGCACGGAAGTTCCGGCGGGCGGCGGAGACGTTTGAGTGGTTCTGGTTGTTTCCGGCGAGGCAGACTTCCGTTGACCCGGCTACGTGCGGCTGCGCCGGGGCAAGCCCGGCTACGCGGGGCTGCGCCGGGGCAAGCCCTGAATCCGGGATCCGGCGACGCCACCATCTGCATGGACAGGTTTATAATGAGGCGATCAAGCGGGCGGCAGCGGCGGCTGGAATCGAGAAGCGGGTGACGAGTCATGCGCTGCGGCATTCGTTTGCAACCCATCTGCTGGAGAACGGGACGGACTTGCGGACGATCCAGGATCTCCTGGGGCACGAGGATATCAGCACGACGGAGATTTATTTGCATGTGGCGATCGGCGCGAATGGACTTGGTGTGGTGAGTCCGTTGGACAGCATGGCCGACATGTCGGCCAGTGTGAAAGCTCCGACATGTCGGAGCAGTCCATGATCGACAGGAATGCGACCAGCCACGCTTTCCGGCACGCATTCGCGACGCATCTGCTAGAAGGCGGGACGGATCTGCGGATGATCCAGACTTTGCTAGGCCATGCGGATCCGGCTTCGCGGTGCTATGCCGTGACAAGTGTGAAGACGACGGAGATTTATACCCATGTGGCTGTAGAGGTAATGAAGATTTGTTTTAACCGCAGATGAACAGGATGAACGCAGATGAAGAAATTGAATAGGGAATCCGGGCGGGACGCCCGGACAACGGTCTGGAGCGGGACGCTTCAGCTACGCTTGCGACTTTGAGAGGATTTTGTCGGGTGCCTGGTGGCTGTTGATCTGACAGAATCAAGAAGAAGAACTCGCTGGCCATGCCCACACTCGCTGCTGAAGCCCGGCGACTTTTTGCGCGAGGCGGCAGGGGATTTTTCTGTTACTTGGGCTTCTTGGGCGTGGGCGCTGGAGCCGGTGCTGCTTTGGGGGCGGCCGGTGCTTTCGGTTCGGCGGGTTTGCCGGACTTCATTTCTTCGAGTTGCTTTTTGGCCTCGGCCTTTTGCTTGTCGTCGAGCTTGGCGGCGATTTCCTCGACCATTTTCTTGGCGGTTTCTTCGCCGCGTTCGGCAGCGAGAGTGGCGAGTGCCCATGCTTTGACGGGATCTGCCTTGGTGCCGATCCCATCGTTGAGGAGGCGGGCAAGTGCAAGTGTGGCGGGGCCGTGGCCTTGATTTGCGGCAAGCATGTAAAGCTGGCCGGCGTTTTCCATGTTCTGGGTGACTCCGGCGGCTCCGCGCTCGAAGAGGGTGGCCAAGTTATTCTGAGCTTGGGGGTAGCCACCTTGGGCGGCTTTGGTCAGCCAGGCGACACCGGCTGCTCCATCGGCGACGGCGAGTTTGCCGGAGAGATAGAGAAGGCCGAGTTCGTTTTGGGCCTCTGCGAGGTTGCCATTCGCGGCGGCGACGAGGTGCTTGTAGCCCACAAGTAGGTCGGGTTTCTCCCCGGAAAGCGCTTGCACGGCGAGGCGGAAATTCGCAGCCGGGCTACCCGCTTCTGCGGCTTTCTCTAGCAGCGCCATACCGCGATCCACGTCCTTTTCGACGCCCTTGCCTTGGATGTAGAAATCGGCAGTGCGCAGGATGCAGTCGATTTGCCCGGCATCCTTACCGCGTTCGTACTCGGTAAGGGCGGCTTTGAGATCCTTCTTTACGTTTTCCTCGTAGTCTCCGAGGGCGAGATAGGCGCTGTATTCTTTGGCGGCGATGGCCTTCTTGAGCCACTCGCGGCCCTTCTTCTCATCGCGGTTTTTCTCGTCGCCGCTGAGGTAGCGGGAGCCGAGGGCAGCCATGGCTCCGGCATCGCCGAGACCCGCGGCCTTGCCGTAGGAGGCGAGCGATTCCTTGGCGTCCTTCAGTTCGGGAAATCCAAACTGGCCTTCATAAAAGCGGGCCATCAATAGCAGCGACGGGATGTCACCGGCGTCTGCCGCGCTTTTCCACCAAGTGATCGCCTTGTCGGGATCGGCAGTGGGGCTGAGCCGGCCGCGTAGATAAGCTTCGCCCAAAATCCGGGCGGCGACTGCTGGATCATCCTTGGCGGCGGTTTCCAAGGCTTCGCGGGCTTGGTTGCGTTCTTCTTCTTTCTCGGAGGCCAGTAAAATGAAAGCCAAGCGGTAAGTCGCGTCCTTGTGCTTTAGGGCAGCTGCCTTGCGGTAAAATTCGAGGGCTTTGTCCTTGGAGGCTTCCACACCCTTGCCGGACTCGGAGGCGAATCCCATGAGGTAGAGAGCTTCTGGGTTGCCCTGCTCGGCGAGCGGTTTTGCGAGTTCGATGGCCTTGGCGTGGCGCCCTGCTTGGAAGGCTTCCATGGCCTCCTTGGATGGGCCGTCAGCAGCGGCTGGGAGCGCCGCTGAGCCGTCCGTGGGCACCGACACCGCAGCGTGAAGGGAGACCGAAAATGCTGAAAACAGCAACAACTGAGTGAGTGAGCGGAGGCGCATTTCGAAAACTAGGCGGGACTTCGCGGGGAATGCAAGCACGATGAAACTGCCTCAACCAAGGCTTTCCCAGCGGGTCCGCAGCTCGTTTATGCACTCTCCTAACAGGACTTCATTGAACTGATGGGCATCGATTCCTTGCCCCACATCTTCGAGAAGGAGGACGGTCAGTTGACCCCCGAGGTGTTCGCGAAATTCATCGAGACCGTCGAGCACCCGCCGCCTACCGTTCTCGTCCAGCCAATCGAGCGCGGGGTGATAAATCGCGAGTTGCAGCCCATCAAGCACGCGCAGCACTTGGTCTGCGACGGAAAATTTCAGCAAGCCCGCCCGCGCCGAATACAAGGTGTCGAGCGCCAGGCCGACGGCTACGGCTGGCGCGTGAGAAAGCTGATAGGACGTCATCGTCTCCAGCTTGTGAGCCGCCCAGTGGCCGAAATCCAACGGGCGACTGGAGCCGGTTTCAAACGGATCGCCGCCGCTGGCGATGTGGCGGGCGTGGAGCAGCGCGGACTTTTCCACGCAGGCTTCCAGCGCGTCCGGCTCCAGCGCGGCCAGCGACGTTAGATTCGTTTCGATCCACTCGAAAAAATCGCGATCTCTCACCAGCGCCACCTTGACCGCCTCGATCAGCCCGCCGCGCCGCGTTTCCTCGTCTTGGCTGTGGAGGAAACTGAAATCATTGATCACCGCATACGGCACCGCGAACGAGCCGACCCAGTTTTTTTTCCCGAAGGCATTGATCGCGCATTTCACGCCCACGCCGCTGTCATCCTGCGACAGGGTGGTGGTGGGAAACCGGACCAGTCGCACTCCGCGGTGGGCGGTCGCCGCCGCATAGCCGACAGCATCGAGAAACGCCCCGCCGCCGATGACCAGCGCGTAGGAATGTCGGTCGAGGTGGGCCGCATCGATCGCCGCCCAGACTTCTTTTACTAGGTGATCGTCCGCCTTTGCCGCCTCACCGCCGGGGAAAACCGTGGTGCCGAGGAAGTCCAAATCCAGCTCGCCGAAATACGCCTGAATCTGATCCACCAAATCCGGCCAGAGGGCAGCCACCGTTTCCTCCACGAAGACCATCGCCCGGCGCCCGCCGCCTTCGTTCAGAACCTCGGCCAGCGCAGGATTTCCCACTGAAAATGCGTGGCGCGTGAAAACAATACGGTGCTTGAAGGTGACGGGAATTTGGAAATCGTAGCGGGACATCAGTGCGCGGGTGCAGTATCGCCCTTTACGCCCGCACGCCACCGTTTCTTGCCCTCATTTCTGATCATGCCCACTCCCGAAAAACTTTTTGAAACCCGCTGGCTCGGCCTCTATCGCATCGGCCGTTGGGACTTTGTCCGCCGGCCAAATTCCGATGCTGCGGTGGGCATTCTTGCGATCACTCCGGAGCGCGAAATCATCCTCGTCGAGCAATTCCGCATCCCGATGCAGCGCCATGTCATCGAGATTCCCGCTGGCCTAGTCGGCGACGAGCCGGAGCACGCCGGTGAATCGCTAACCACCACCGCAAGCCGCGAGTTGCTAGAAGAAACCGGCTACCGCGCCGGCACGGTCACGCAGCTCATCGCCAGCCCGACCTCCGCCGGGATGACCTCGGAATTCACCTATCTCTTCCACGCCACCGACCTCGTCCGCGACCACGCAGGCGGCGGCGTGGCGGGTGAAGCCATCACGGTCCACCACGTCCCGCTGGCCGGACTGCGTCAGTGGCTCGCCGCGCAGGAAGCCGCAGGAAAGCTCGTCGATTTCAAGATCCATTCCTCGCTGTGGCTCGCGGGGATCGTCGGTTAGGCAGGAACGTGGCGGCGGTTTCCAACCGCCATGCCTTGGTCGCGATAGGGCATGGCGGTTGGAAACCGCCGCCACGGGCACTCACCCGGCCCCCACCAATGGAATCACCCGCGACTGCTCGCGGCCGTTGCCTACGATTTCCAAACGATCCGCGAACAAACGAATCACCGAGTAGGAGTTCACCCCGGGCTCGTGCAGGAGCGATTTGAAAGTGATGTAGGGAACCCCTTTCCGCATGACTTCCGCGCCCGCGTGATTGTGGCCGTTGAAATAGGCCCGGATACACGGATGCCGGTCGATCACCGCGGTCACCTCGTTCGCATTCCATGCCTGGTGCTTCTCGGACGGCAGCAACGGATGGTGACCGCATAAAATCACCGGTTCGCCGGCCTTGTCTGCCGCGGTCAGTTCGCCATCGAGCCACGCGAGCTGCTTTTTCGAAAGCCCGCCATTCCATTTCTTGGCTCCCGCAAGATTCTCCGCCTCCAATTTCGCCAGCATCGCCTCCGCCGCCTTGTCCTCAGGCGACCCTTCCGGATGTTTGTAAACCGACACGTCATTCGTATCCAACATCACGAACCGCACCCCGCCGCTGACGAACGAATAGGTGTCGCCGGGCATTCCCAGCTTCGCCGAAACCTTGCCTTTTTCACCCTCCGCCACGTCGTAATCGTGGTTGCCGAGCAAATGCCTCACCGGATGTCCGAGCCCGCCTAACAACGGCAACACCACGTCGAACGAGTTGAAATCCCGGTCGATGAAATCGCCCAGATGCAGCGTGAACGGCAGCTTTTGCGGTGCCAGCCAGTCCACCGCCGTCTTCAGCTTGGCAATGGAAGCGCGGTAATGGCGCTCCCCGTTAGGCTCGGCATCGGCGTATTGCACGTCCGTGATCAGCCCGAAGCTGAGCAACGGCTTGGACGGTGTGGTGACCTCAGCGCGGACTTTCGCGACGGAAGCCGCCACTGCGGATAGAGCTAGAAAATGGCGGCGATTCATGAGACCGCAGCACTACCCGAATCCCCCGCCGGACGCGACGAGAAATGATGCTATTTCAACAACGCCTCGGCCCAAGGTTCGAAAACGGGGTAGCGCATTTCTTCGGACGTCCAGCCTAACAAATAGCGCAGGGTGTTGCCTGAGTGCTCGCTGCGTTTCATGCGGAAACTGCCATCGGCGGACCTTGGAAGCCGTTCATTCACGTCGGTGATTCCCATCGGTTTCAAGGTGAGGCAAATCGGCTTCACTCCCTCGGCTTGGCCGGAGAAATCGTTTAAGCGGATGACGATGTCCTCGCCCTTTACCGTGACCTTGGCGGAGAGACGGGGAAACCCTTCGATGTAGGATTGCTCCTGGGTTTTAAGGAGTGCGAGCCTTTCGACATAGGTCGAAATGACGGTTTCACGCGAGGTTCCGCATTCTTGCAGGACGTGCTGCCAGAGTGTGGAGGAGTCGGAGTTCAAGGGCGGCGGCGAGTTTTTCAAAGCCTCCAAAACGCGCCGGGGCAGCGCTTGTTCGCCGACTTCCACCAGCGACTCGGCGAAGACATAACCCATCGGATAGACCAGCGAGCCGTCGAACTTTTCCTGGAGCGCGCCATCATCGCAAAGCAGGTCGAGCGGCACATCTCCTCTGGAACCTGCGAGTGCGGCCCAACGCTCCACTTTCAAGCGTGCCGCATCGGTATCCTCGTCGTCCACCGACAGCTCGGCGGCGGTGGCCACTCCTTCGTGGAATGCACGCATCGCATTGAAGTGGGTGCTGGCTTTACCATCACTGATTTGCTCGATGAAGACATGGGCGGTCTCGTGCCGGAGCACCTGCATGAAGTCCAGTTCCCCAGTCGCCTTGGCCATGGGCACGCGGATTTTCGTCCAGTTGGTGACACCCGCCGCATGACTGTCCACGCTGCTGGCCACGTCCAGAACGATCCGGCCGCTAGGGAGCGATGGATTCTGGAAATAGTCCGCCACTTGCTGATAGATGGAGTCCATTTCGTCCACCAGCTTCATCACTTCCTTGCGTTGGGACTCTTTGAAAATGACGTCGTAGTGCTCAGTCTCGTGGGAAGCGAAGCCGACGATTTCGGCATCTGGCTTGGTGGACGGGATGACGCCTGCGGAATCCGCCACGGGATTATCTTCATCAGGCGTATCCTGAGATTTTGCAAAAAAGACGAACGCCGTGATCCACACACCTGCGACGATCACGCCTAGCAGCACTTTTCCCCAAACTGCGGAATCGCGCTCAAGCCAACGGCTGATCCTATCGTCCCGCCAGCGGAATAGAATGCAGGCCAGCAGCAAGGTCGCGGCTGCGAAGACGCTGAAGCCGGTGACTTGCTTCCATGGAATGATCAGTGCGCCGCCGTCGCTCAGAGTGGGCGAGAGCAGCGCGGTGGTATTGATCCACGACACCCAGTTTTGGGAACTGCTAGACAGCAATACCAGAGCGAGAAATAGCAAGCCCGCCACCAGCGGGAACCATTTCCGCGTGAATGATAAGACCATGCCCACGGCCACGACGGTGATTCCTAACAGCAGCGCCAGGCTGCATTCCGCCAGATGGACCTGCCACTTGATCGGCCCGGATACCGAGGTCGCGGACAAGCCATCAAGCGCGAGAAAACGAATCAATTCAAGAATGCAACAGAGTGATGCGACCAGCACGGCAGCCACCAACTTGTGGAGAAATAGGGAAAGTCGGCTAACCGCTAGCCCATCGAGAAAACTCTGAGTTTGATGCTCTCGTTCTTGGTTGAATGAGGTCATGCCGATGAACAACCCGACGATCAGCCAGTGGACCAACCAATCCGAGCCGTCCTGCACGTCTTCATCGAGCATGTGGTCAGGAAATCCGGTGAACAAATTGTCAATCCAGCTCATGCTTGCGAGCACCACGATGAGCAGGATGCAGAAGCGCAGTCCCGTGAGTTCCTTTTTGAGCAGCGTCGTATTCATGGCTTGGCCCTTTCGGTTTGGAGAGCGGTTGACCATTTCTGCGCGAGCGCTGGGAGGTCGCTGCCCGTCGTGGACTTCAAGGTGCGGTCCACCGGATGGAGCCAGTCATGCAAGGTCGCGCGGACATTCAAGGGCGCGGAGTAGCCTAACACCGCACCGAGAAACCGCCTGCGCGGCTCATCCCCGTAGTCACCCAGGGCGATCATGCCAAGGCCCGTGCAGGTCTTCTGCTCGGCAGGCTCCATGCGCTCCTCGGTTTTCAACCAGGTTTCTAAATCGCCACTGCGGAGTGTGCGCACTGACAATTTTCCCTCATGACCCGGCAGTTTGATGAAATCCGCAGGCGTTCTCGCCATTTCTCTAACTGGCCACCATGTGGCAAATCCCTCCAGCACCCAGCCGCGCGTGTCGGACGACAAGCGGCCGAGCTGATGGACTCCCAGCACAGCCGCTAGAATCTGCGATTGGAGATCCACGTCCTCAGTCTTCGTGGTTAGAAGATTGCGGCGGACCACGACCCGTTTGGGGGTCTGGCTGTCATCCACCTCAGTGGTGTCAGTGCCGAAATCCCGCCGATGAATGATGTAAACCGGGGGCAGAGATTCACATCCCAGGTACGCTCCGACCTGTTCCAGCATCTCGGCTGTCGCCATGGCATGGGCTGTTAGCGCTAGCTTTTCCTCAGCCGTCGGGGTGGTGACCGCAGCTGCGGCGGAGACGGTGGCAGAACCTCGTTTGAAATCGACCGAGTCAGGCAAGTTCAGTGGCTTCTGGGAGGTTGACCTTTCGTGGATGGTTCCAATGGCGACCATCCCAGCGAGCATCATGATGGTGAGAACGACTTTCTCCCGCATCGACATTTTTTCAGACATCATGCTTGCGACGGTCGCGTCCCGCACCAGCCCGAACGCGAAGCCCGCCAAGGTCGTGACCATGATCAGGGCCGCCGTCACCCACAGCGCCTCCACCGGCCAGATGAAGCGCTCGTAGGCGAAACGGTTCGAAATCAGCTCGAACGGCCCGAAGTGGGTGACCATCACGCCGCCCATGCCTTGGAGCAAAAGCAGCCCTAACACCAACGTCACACCGGCCCACCCCCGGTATCTGCCAAGGAAGCCGTGGGCGAAGCAGACCGACCAACAAAACCACGCCCACGCCACTGATTTGACGAGCAGGAGAAGGGCGAAATTTACCGTCATCGCCTCCGCATCGCGGCCTTTCCACCACGCGCCCGCCAGCAGCGCGACGGCACATATCGATACGATTCCGAGGCCTAGCAGGTATTTCACCACCAGCATCATCCATCGCGGCATCGGCAGGCCTTCGAGAAATAACTGGGTTTTATTCCGGAATTCCGTCGCCACCAAGCCGGTGCCTAACACCAAGGCGGCAAGCGGCAGGATGTAAAACCATAGCTGGGATAGCAGGAAAAAACTGCTGCCACCCGCGTTCCCCAGAAATTTGTTTGAAACCAGCGCAAGCTGCCCAGCCACTAACAACAGCGCGATGAAAACCAAAAGCGTGGCGTGCTGGCGGCATTCTTTTTCAATCAACCCGCGGATCATATCGCGATCCTTTCCGTGCTGACGCAGGCGATGAAAATAGCCTCTAACGGCAGCCGCCGAACCACCACCTGCGCCGGCAGTTCGAGAGCATCCCAGCGCTCGGGCGTCCCACGGAAGGTGTGCTGCATCACGCCATCCACCTCGCGCTGCCGCCATGACTCGAAGCCGCTCGGTATTTCTAACACGATCTCTGGCGGGCTATAAATACACCGCACTTGATCGTGCAGCTCATCGAGCTGGCCCTCGAATCTCATCCTCCCCGCATGGATGATGCCGATGCGGTCGGCGCAGCGCTCCACCTCATCGATCAAGTGCGACGAGAAAAATGTCGTGCGCTGGTGCTGGCGAGACTGCGCCACGATGATTTCCATGAACTCGCTGCGGGCCACCGGATCGAGACCCGCAGTCGGCTCATCCAAGATCAGCAGCTCAGGCCGCGGCGCCACGGCGAGGGCCAGTGCGAGCTTCGCCTTCATCCCGCCGGACAGCGCGGACACCTTCCGATCCTGCGGAATCGAAAACACCTCAAGCAGTCGGCTAAACTCCGCCGCATCCCAATTCGGGTAAAACGAACCGACGAATTTACCGAGCGCCTTGCAAGTCATCCACGGGTAAAAATTTTGCTCCTGCGAGACGTAGCCGATGCTGCGTCTTTGCTTCACACTCGTCCGCCGCGTGGTCTCGCCGACGAGCCGGATCGTGCCACTCTCAGGCGCGATGATTCCCATGATGGAGCGGATGGTGGTGGTCTTGCCCGCGCCGTTGATCCCGAGAAACCCGTAGATTTCTCCTGCGACCACGTTCAGATCCACACTCTCCACGGCGGGCACCTTGCCGAAGTGCCGCTTCAGATTTCGCACTTCGAGCACGTTAGAATTCGAGACATCAGTCTGGATCATTGCGCCGCTAGGCGGAGTTTCGAACGATTTCATGATTGGAGAAAGCGAGGAGCGCTGGGTGGAAGACTGGAGGTATAATAATTCCGCTTTAAGCGGATGTTGAACTTGGACTGGGTGCAGCCTGCTGCGGGCGAAGACCTTGTCAGCCCCGCGCCAGCAGGCTGGCTACGGAAAGCGGCAGCAGGCTGCTCGCAGTCCAAGGAAAGCGGCTAACAACTACTCCAGCGGATGCGATTGCCGGGCTGGTCCAGTTCGATGCTTTGATTTCCGGGAACGGCAAGAACCTCCGCGAGATTTTCCCGAGTGAGCATGAAACCGCAGCGATTGGCGCGGGTCAGCAGGTTGTTGACGTCGGCCCAACCTTCGGAATCGAGACGGAGGTGGATGGCTCCGGGATCGTCGCGAAGGATCAAGATGAGAAAGTTTGAATTGCGCTCCCGTGTCGAGATGGCGGCGGCCGTCGCCATTTCAGAAATTGATCGAGTTCGAAAGGCGCTCTGCTTGGAGTCAGGGTTCAGATAGTTGGCTTCCACCCATTTGGGCAGACCACAGTGGACACAGTGTTTAGCCCAAGGACTCCAGAGACCGGAATAAAAGAAGCCCCTATCGCATTTCGGACATTTATAATGTTGGAGCGCGCAAATCGATACGAAGGCTGGGAGAAAAACCAAGAGCACTCCCAGCTCGGAGGGAAGGAAATCCAAGAACGTAACCGATCCGGGCAGTTTGGATCCCAATATCCCTAACACGAAAAGTCCCAGAATAGAGATGTACAGTCCCTTCCTCCATCGTCGGTAGTTATCCCACGCGGATGTTTGCGGTTCGTTCATTTCGGGTGGCTGCTGAAGGTATTCGAGGCTGGCTCTTTCCATTTGGGAAAGCGGCAGTGAACACAACATTTCGCCAAGGGACGGATTGTGCGGTCATAAAAAAAGCAATTTCCGCAACTCGGGCATTTAAACTCCTGGAACAGCGTCATAGCGATGATAACCGGAATGAAGACCATCGTCGCCACTGCCGTGGAGCCTCCAGACATAACCAAGACTCCAAGACTAACTAGCAGCGAAATCCAAAATCTTTTCCGCCATTTTCTATATCCATCCCACGCGGATTTCTTTAAATCACTCATCTCGCTGGGTTCTCGGTCCTACCGCCGTCTCGCTGGGCTTTTTCTAGCAGATGCGATTTCCACGATCAGTCGGTGCAGGACGAGCCGATGATCGAGGCCGGTGGTGACGAGCGCTTGGTCCGCTTTGAGGGTGGCTTCTAGGACGTGTTGGAGACCGGCGAGCTCGAAGTTCTTCGCGTTGTCTGCGGCGAGGAAGATGGGGAAGACGTTCACGCCGGAGCCGTCCTTTTTCTGTGGGAGCCAGGCGCGGTCGGCTTCGGCGAGGCGGTTGAGACCGCCGGAAAAGGCGCTGTAGTTGCCCGTCGGCACCTTGAATTTTTCGATGATCAACTTGGCCATGAATAAATTTCTAACCACGCCGATGATGGAGGCGCGCATGATGCCGATGGCGGATTCGTCGGCTTCCAACTGTTGGTCGATGAGCTGGATGGCGCGGGCGGCGTTGCCTAGCTGAATGGCCTTGCCGATTTCAAAAACCACGGCGGCGCGGCTGAGCGGGACGAGCACGCGGACGTCGTCCTCGGTGACTTCCCGGCGCTCCTCGCCGAGGTAGAGGTCGAGTTTCTCCAACTCGTTGCCGATCTGCTGGGATTGCTCACCGGCAAGCATGACGAAGAGCGCGAGGGCATCCGGGTGGAAGCGCAGGCCAAGCTCCTTGGCACGGCCGGTGACGAGCCGCGCGACTTGGTCTTGCCAATCGTCGCGGCTGGTGTCGATGCGGTCATGGACCTGCACGTCGGCGGCTTTTTCGATGTATTTCCAGAACCCGCGGCGCTTGTCCACGCCTTGGGCAGTTAGAAGGAATTTCACCCCGTTCGGGATTCCGCGTTCGAGGGTGGCACGGAGGCTTTCCACGCCGGCTTCGGTGCGTTGGGAGCGGCCAGTCACGTTGTCTGCTAGGAAATTTGCATTGCGCAGCCACACCACCTTGTCGCCGCCGAACATCGGGATCGTTAGAAGCGCCTGGATGGTGCTGGAGCAAATTTCGTGGGCGGACTCCGAGTTGTCGGCGATGCCGTCGATAGTCTCGTGGGTGAAGCCGTCGTCGATGCCGCCGGTGAGTTCGTTATAAAGCAGCAGCGCCTTTTCGCGGACGAGTCCTTCATCGCTGCCGACGACGGCGAAAAAATTGCCGGATTTCTGGGGAGATGTCTTCGGTTTCGCGGCCACGGGGAGATGTTATCGGGATGCGGCGGGCGGTGCAAGAAATGTGTCCCGACGGTCTCAGTCGGGAGATGCTAAATCCGGCTGAGACAGCCGGGACACATTCTCAATCTTCTTCCGCTCCCGCGCCTCGCGGAAAAAACTCTGGATCAGGTAAAGGCATTCCTCGCCGAGCACGCCGGCCGTCACGTCGCAGCGGTGGTTCAGCGGGGGATTGGCTTCTAGCAGATTGATCCAGCTGCCCGCCGCGCCGGCTTTCGGGTCCGGGCAGCCGAAGACGACTCGCTCGGGCCGGCAATGGACGATGGCACCGGCGCACATCGGGCAGGGTTCCTTGGTGACGTAGAGCGTGCATTTTTCCAGCCGCCAATCGCCAAGTGCCTGTTGCGCGGCAGTTAGAGCGAGCATTTCCGCATGGGCGGTGGCGTCCTTGAGGAGTTCCACCTGGTTCCACGCGCGGGAAATAATCCTCCCTTCTTTTACGACGACGGCACCGACCGGGACTTCCTCGGCGGCCATAGCCTTGCGGGCTTCACGCAGCGCTTGGCCCATGAAATAAATGTCACTGTGTAAATCTATGATCGGTGCTTCGTCTTCCACGCCGGAGGGGTAATGGATGGATTAGCGGGATGCACGCGGATTTCCTGTTTCGGGGGTGCCTTCACAGGGAAGCGATTTCAAATCCCGGAACCAATGGATTACAAATGCGAAGCCCATCGATCTGGAGTCCGTCCTGCATGTCTTCGGTAAACAAGATTACACACTGAGACTGGAGGGCGGATGCGACGATGAGGCTGTCCCACCAAGACAGGCCGAAACGGTCTTCAATGTCCCAAGCTTTTGAAAAATTCGCGCTAGTGGCAGTGAGTGGCTGCCAAGCGAGAAGCGCCTTGATATCGTCGCGTGCATCCGGCTTGGACAAGCCCGGTTTGAGCTTGCGAGTGACGGTCACATAATACTCCTGAAGAACTTGCTGACTGACGCGGCCGAGGCGCGATCCCCAGAGGAAGTCCAGAAGCTCTTCCCCCAAGGCTTGTTTGATGGGTTCCCCGCCATCGCGGGAATAGACCAGAATATTGGTATCAACGAAAGCTGGCCCGGTCATGGAGGTCGTCGCGGTTAGGGTATGACTGTGGATTTTCCCTGAGGATCACCGGGCCACGGGAAAGAAACAGGCTTCTGGACTGCTCGTAACCGGACTCTCTCTCCATGCGCTCAATGAGGATCCGTCCGAGAAACTGCGAAACGCTGGTGTCCGCTTCCGCAGCCCAGATACGGGCCTGGAGAGCGACTTCATCTGGAAGGGTGATGGTGACATTTCTCACGCCAAGAAAATCCTGTAACACGAAGTTCGTGTCAAATCATATCATGGCATCGATCTCGCTCAGTCTCGCACTGGTAAAAATTTTCCGTGCCCATGCTGCCGATTCATGGTTCGTATCGGCCCGTGATTCCTAAAAATTATCGGGACCGGGTGATCGCCCCATCGCTGCTAGCGGCGGACTTTTCGCGCATCGGAGAGGAAGTCAGCCGGGCGATCCACGCCGGGGCGGACTGGATGCACATGGATGTGATGGACGGCCATTTCGTGGACAATATCTCCTTCGGCCCCGCTGTGGTGCAGACGGTGCATGAAACGAACGACATTTTCCTCGATGTCCATCTGATGATTTCGCGGCCGGATCACTATTTGGAGCGGTTCATCGCCGCCGGAGCGGACCTGCTCACCGTCCACGTCGAGGCGGAGCATGATGTCCCGGAAACCTTGCGCCGGATTCGCGAAGCGGGCTGCCAAGTGGGCCTCGCGCTCAATCCCGCCACGCCGCTCAGCGCGGTGGAGCCATTTCTCGATCAGATCGACCTCCTACTCTGCATGACCGTCGTCCCCGGCTTCGGCGGGCAGCCGTTCATGGCCGAAGTACTCGGAAAAATCACCGCCGCCGTGAAATTTCGGGAGACAAATGGCCTGTCCTTCCACGTTGAGGTGGATGGAGGCATCGACGCCATCACCGCCGCCGCTTGCTATGCCGCCGGGGCAAATGTAATGGTCGCCGGTTCTTCCACGTTTCGCGCGCCCGACATGGCTGCCGCGATCACTGCCATCCGCCACGCATGAAATCCCAATACCTGCTTCCCGCCGTCACCGCCCTCGTCGGATTTTCCATCGCCTGGCTCGCCAAGCCCGCCGGCACACCAGTCCCGACTGCCGCTAGAACCGAGCAACCCGCAGCACCGCGAGCCGCTCGTGCCGAGACCGGCGACCGCCCGTCAGCCACCGGCACCAAGCGCCCGAAGGACGTCAAAGCCAGCGATTTCCCACTCGCGGATGAGGCCGAGCAAGGGCCGAAATCCCGCGATGAGGCGAAAATGCTCCGGCTCACCGAAGCGCTCGGCCTGTCGATCGATCAGCAGGGCGAAATCATCAAACTGATAGAAAGCGTGCAAGCCAGCGCGAGCGCCACCGCGCCCGCCATTGAGGATCTAACGACTCGGGGCAAGGCGGTGGAGGAAGGCTTGGCGAAATTGCTGACGCCGGTGCAGCTCGCCAAATTCCAAGAACTCCGGGAGCGCGAACGCGAGAACCGGATCGAGTTGCGCTCCCAGCAAATGCTCACCAGTGCCATTGACGAGATAGATCTATCACCCTCGCAGCGGCAAGAAGTCCTCGAGCGGCTCCGCCAAAAATCCAAGACTGACCTGCAATCCATCCCCAGCGCCGCGACGCTGTTGTTTGACAAATCCGTGCTGCCCACCGGCGGCAAGGAGCTTTCTGCAGACGGAATTTTGATGCTCACGAAAATGGGCGAGAAGGTCGCCGTCGGCGATCCGGCCGTGGCCTATCAGAAAGTGCTGGACCAACAACGCAGCGAGCTTGAGGAACTTCTGAAATGCTTCGACGGCATTCTAACACCCGGCCAGATGGGGCAATATCAAGCGGCGCTAGCAGAAACTCGCGAGCTTTTGAAATCCATGCCGCCGCCACCTGCGCTGGAGTCGGAACCAGCGCCAGCTCCCGCATTGAAGTCCGAGCCTCAGCTCCCGCAGGCACCCGTGGAAATCCCGGACAACGCTGAGGAGCCGCCGGATGACACGGAAGCGGACGCCATCAAGGCATCGGCAGATCAGTAACGGAGCACCCGATTTCATCATGCCATTCATTGATCGCCTTTTCTCCATCGGCCCCATTCGCAAGGGCATCTGGAAACTTTGGTATCCCTTCCTCACCCGGCGCCTACGTGGCCAAGATGTGTTATTTCTCAACTACGCCTTTGAGACGGAGCCGCCGTTAGGCATCCCACTCGCCGCCGAGGACGAGCCGGACCGGGCCTGCATCCAGCTCTATCACCACGTCGGCACGCAGGTGAATTTCCACCGGAAAAACGTCTTGGAAGTCAGTTGCGGCCATGGCGGCGGCGCATCGTATCTGACGCGTGCCCAGAAGCCCGCCACTTACACCGGCCTCGATCTCAATCCCACCGGGATCAAGTTTTGTAAAAACCGCCATCAAGTCCATGGCTTAGAATTCCTCCAAGGCGATGCGCAGAACCTGCCATTTCCTGAAAATTCCTTCGACGCTATCGTCAACATCGAAGCCTCACATTGCTACCCGAATTTGCCGCAGTTTCTAGCGGAAGTTGCCCGCGTCCTCAGGCCCGGAGGCTATTTCCTCTATGCAGATTTCCGCTTCGCCGACGGCATCGCCTTGTGGGAAAATGCGCTCGAGAACTCCCCGCTCAAGCTACGCCAAATGCGCGACATCAGCGCCGAAGTCCTCCGCGGCATGGAATGCAACTCCGCGAGATCCTCAGAACTGCTCGATAAAAAGTTGCCGAAGTTTCTCCACAGCCTTGGCCGCGACTTCGCCGGCGTAAAAGGCTCGCGCGTTTACAACGCCCTTCAAACTGGCGAACTGTCCTACCGCTCGTATTGCTTTCAGAAAAACTAAGATTTTTCCGCGCAATTAGATGACTCGAAGCGAGACGCTCCGACCACGGCCTGCGGCTGGACGCAGTCTTCTTCGCGGCTTCGCACTTGTGGCGGGCGCTTGAGTTAGTTTCACTCCCCGCATGACTCGCCCCGATGGCCGCCAGCCTGACCAACTCCGCCCGATTTCCTTCGTCCCTAACGTGGCTCCCTACGCCACCGGCTCGGTGCTCGTTTCCTTCGGCGATACTCGCGTGATTTGTTCCGCCACCATTGAGGAGGACGTGCCGCGCTGGATGCGTGCGCAACGCGTCGAAGGCGGCTGGCTAACCGCCGAATACTCGATGCTGCCGTACTCGACTCTCGAGCGCAAACCGCGCGACATTTCACGCGGCAAGCTCGATGCCCGCTCGTCGGAAATCCAGCGCCTCATCGGTCGCGCGTTGCGCGCTTGCGTGGATTTGAAAAAAGTCGGTCAGCGCACGGTGTGGATCGACTGCGACGTCCTCCAAGCCGACGGCGGCACCCGCACCGCCTCCATCACCGGCGGCTGCGTGGCCATGGCCATCGCCTTCAACAAGCTTTTCGCCGAGGGCAAGCTCAAGCAATTCCCGATCAAGAAACTCGTCGCCGCCGTCTCGGCCGGCGTCTATCAGGGCGTGCCAGTCCTCGATTTAAACTACCCAGAAGACAAGGACGCGTCGGTCGATTTCAACGTGGTGATGACCGAGACTTCGGAGTTTGTAGAAATCCAAGGCAGCGGTGAGGAAGCCGTATTTTCCGGCGAGGAAATGACCGCCATGCTTGAGCTCTCACGCAAAGGCATCTCTGAAATTATCTCCCTGCAAAAAGCCGCTATTCTAACCGCCGACCGCGCCGCGCCCGCAGATCTCGCATCGCTAGCCGCCGCGTTTGGGAGATAGAGCCTAGAATTTCCACATAAGGTTACGAATTCGTAACATGGTGTATTAAATGCTTTCCAACGCCACTTTTAAACCACCAATCTATCACCTCAAATAACTTCATATAGATTCTTGTTCTAACTCATTAATCACCACTCCCCCTCGTTTCGGGCTGACGAGGCGAATCATTTCCCCTCATGTCGAAACCCTTCCCTCCCCCGGGCGACTTTCCCCCTACCCGCTGGACACTCGTCCAGAGAGCGGTGGCAAATGGCGATGCGAATGCATTCACTGCCCTTTCCTCGCTGTGTGAGACATACTATCGGCCGCTTCTAGAAGTAATCCGCTCACAGGGGTATAGTTCTGAAGACGCGGACGATTTGCGACAGCGTTTTTTCATCCATCTCGTGAATCGCGGGAAATTCGATAAAGCTTTATCCACCGGCGTGAAGCTTCGCGCGTTCCTGCTTCAGGAACTCAAGGGATTTCTAGTAGATCACTATCGCTACTCCATCGCCGCGAAGCGGGATTATCGGAAGAACAACTACCTTGATGATCCTGATCACCACGAGCCGGAGACCGCCGGGTTGGTCAACTGGTCCACGCCCGATCTCGAGTATGACCGCAGTTGGCGCGTCGCCTTGGTCAAGCAATGCATGAAGGCGCTGGGCGAGCAATGGGAGGAAAAGCGTCTAGCAGGAAAAAATCTCCCACCCTTCAAAGAGATCGGCCCCTTGCTCAGTTATATGTCGGATGAGACTCAGCGCACCGTCGCAGAACGCCTCGGCATCAATGAGAATACCTTGAAGACTCATCTCGGCACACTCCGTGCAGAGCTGGGTAAACAAGTCTGGTTCCAAGTCTCCCAGACTCTCGTGAACCCCACGCAAGATGCTATCCAAGGAGAAATCACCGCTCTCCAACTGATGAAATGAACATGCAGGAATATCTCCAACCAGGCCCGAGCCATTCACGAGGGTATGGATAGAACCATGATCTGAGATTTCATGCCAACGCCCCCCCCAGAGCCAGCTCCTACATCATCATCAATCCCCACCACGGCGGGCTCGGATGTGGATATACTTATGGGGAATAGCATCACCGGACTGCTGGCAGGAGTGACACAGCGGTCAACATGGAACAGTCAAAAAACAAACTGGGAACCACCCGACGAGGAAGAACTTAAGCGCCTCTTCCCTGCCTATCAAATCGAGTGCCTGCTCGGCCGGGGTGGCATGGGCATCGTTTACAAAGCGCACGACGTTTCATTCCTGCGGAAAACCGTCGCCATCAAGCTGCTGCCGCCCGTCCTAGCAGAAGACACCCAGCTCATGGCCCGCTTCAAACGCGAAGCCCACGTCATGAACTCGCTGGATCATCCGGGCATCGTCAAGGTCCATTCCTTCGTCCAGACCCCGGATGGCCACGCCTACTTCATCATGGACTACGTCGAGGGAAAAACCATCCACGAACTCGTCGCCGCCAAGGAAATTAGCGTTAGGAAAACCCTGCGTCTCGTCATCCAGATCTGCAAGGCGCTGCAATACCTGCACGACAAGCAGATCATCCACCGCGACATCAAGCCCTCCAACATCATTGTCGATCTGGATGGAAATGCCCGCCTGCTAGATTTCGGTATCGCCGGTCAATTGGCCAAAGGAACTGAAAATCTCACTCTCACCGGCCAAAACCCCGGCACGCCATTCTACATCGCCCCGGAACTCTATCGGGGAGATCCGCCCACCGCCAGCAGCGACATCTACTCCCTTGGCGTCACCTTTTATGAAATGCTCACCGGCGAGCGTCCCCACATTCAGGCTCCGCTGCCTTCCACGCGTTCCTCCGCAGATGCCAGCGTGGACAAAGTCATCCTCCGCGCCATGAAACACCAGCCCTCCGCCCGCTATCAGAATGCGGACGAGATGCGCAAGGACATCCAGCGCTGCTCCCGCGCCTCCAAGGAATTCCGCCAAGCCATAGTTATCGCAGCTTCGATCATTGTAATCGCAGCGATCACCATGGCTTGGCTGCTAAGGCCAAAAGATGCCGGGAAAACACCCACGGCGCCGCTCGTGGCGGCGACTTTGTTTGATCCGCAGCCTGCCCTACTCTGGGAAACGCCCCCTCCAGAAGTGCGCGGAGATGCGCCTGCTTCAAAGCCTGCGCCTCCTAATGCAAACCCTGTGCAGCTCACCCGCGCCAAGCCCGACAAGGAGAACCCTTTCATCAACTCCCTCGGCATGAAATTCGTCACCGTGCCCGGCACCCATGTCCTCTTCAGCATTTGGGAAACGCGGGTGCGGGACTACGCGGGCTTTGCCAAGATTCAAAAATTGAATGACAAGTGGAAAAACCAAATGGAGCACGATCTCCCGGTGAGTCGCGGCGATGACGATCCCATCATGTGGGTGAGCTGGTTGAGAGCCATTACTTACTGTGATTGGCTTACCCAAACGGAAACCGCCGCTGGCATTCTACCCAAGGGAGCCAAGTATCGCCTGCCCACCGATTTGGAATGGAGTGCCGCCGTCGGACTGGTGAACGAGCAAGGCAGCAGCCCGAAGGAACGCTCCGGTAGAAACACAACTCACTATCCCTGGGGAAGTAGCTTCCCGCCAAACGACGAGGTCGGAAACTATCGCGATTCCACCTTCCAGAAAATGGTTCCTGAAGAGCCTGGCACCGCCATTCCCAGCTACACCGATGGCTATGCCGTGACCTCTCCCGTAGGCTCGTTCCCGCCAAACGAATTCGGAATCCACGACCTAGGTGGTAATGTCGAAGAGTGGTGTGCCGACCGGATGGCAGCCGATGATACACGTCTCATTTTGCGTGGCGGGACTTATATCACATCAGATCCGCAAAACATGTTGTCGTCCTATCGCGCTCCATTCATTGGGGATGATCGATTCTGGCGCTGGATGGGTTTCCGCTGCGTGCTCGATCTATCATCCGCCGCTATTGGCATCAGAGCTTCCTTGAAAGAACCTTTGCAGCCAGCTGCCCAAGAACTTAGCACAACCGCACGACAGGAACGTGGAACGATCAATTCCCCACCTCTCGACAGCTTCAAAGCAATTGTACACGGCCACGAGTGGACCTACGTGGATTCTCTCTATCCCCCTGCCGAAGGACAATCCCCCGGAGGCCTGCGCTTTCACCCGAGCGGAAAATTTCATGATCGCTGGAATTGGAACTACTGGATCGCCGCGCCCGGCATCCTCCACATCCAATTTTGGGATCCCGTCTATCAACCCGAGACCGCCGTCGTCCTCAAATTCAACGAAGCCCACACCTCCTACTCCGGACAGTTCAAAGACGAAAAAGGTCGCGTCCATCACCTCTCCGGCACCCGCCTAGATCCCATCAAATGAACTCGCCTCAACCACCCATCGTGGCTGTGGCGTCTCGCCGCAGTAATCATGAACAGCCCATGAAAACGCAGTTCTTTCATCTCATGTTCTTACCACGGTTTTCAGCCGATCAGAGTCCGCCACTTGCTGAAAATAAATCCATTTTTACAAAACCATCAGCCAGCCGTTTCCGAGTGATCCTTAGAAGCCCACCAATTCCCCAATGAAAACGCTCCATCTATTTGCCATTCTCATCACCGCAGTATGGCTCACTTCCGCCCAAGCGGAAACCCCGTCTCACGGCGACCTGGCCGTCGACACGAAGATCTCCACGCTTCAGCTCAAGAACGGACGTGCCTACGAAAACGTGACCGTCACCAAGATCGACGATGAAGGCGTCTCCATCCAACACGAAGCCGGTCTCGCCCGCGTCAGTTTCGATCAGTTTCCCGCAGAATTTCAGGGAGCCTCCAAAAATCTCAAAAAAGCCGTTGAATCCCCGCCCCACCGCTTCGGAGCTGACGCGTTGTCCTTTTTCTCCGTCATTTCCTCCCAATACTGGTTCAACGGCGATCCCGTCAAAGGCATCGCCGATCCGAAACCCGCCCTCACCCGTCTCGCTAACACTTCAGATCCTCTGCTCAAGGAAGCCGTGGACGTAGCTCTCTCGCTCGACACGAACCAAGAGGCACAAGAAGCCCAAGGTCATTTCATCGAAGCCAAAATGAACGGCATGGTCCCCGGTGTCCAAAGCGAGATCGCCGCACAAGGCATCCAGGCTGCAACCGCCTCCCAACGCGTCACCGGGCACCTCACTAACGGAGAACCCATCTACGAGGATGCCGTGACGCCCCTCGATGAAATCGCCCAAGGTCTCGAAAGAAGCATGGACGGAGCTAACACCCAGGCAGCCATCAACCTCATGTCCGAACTCAACATCCAATCCCTTGTTCTCGGTCGCGAGCTTCGGGAAAAAGTGGCTGCCATCGCCCGCCGGGATCTTCCCAAAGCGCAGATCCTACCCTCACCCTTCGTCTCAGGGTTCGTGAAACCCGGCATGCTCGCCATCACCAACCGCTCCGGCAAGACCCTGCGCAACTGCCTGTTCTCCACCACCACCACCATGTATTGCCCCAAGGACGAGTCGAAGGACCAAGCCATCGCGAACGTCCTCAACGCCTTCGTCGGCCTCAGCCCGGAATTCAGGCATGAGTCCGCCAAGCAAACCGCCCTGCGTGCCAAGCTCGCCGCAGCCAAGCGTGGCTTCCTCATCTACACCCCCATCCTCCGCGATCAGGAAACCCTCACTATCCCCTTTTGCGACATGCCTTCAATGCCCAACGCCGCCATCGTCCACCTCTCCATCTGGACGGATGAATTCACCGGCGAGAACGCTCCCGTCGCCGGCCTGCAGTCACTCAAGGACCAGCTCGAAGCGGATGCCAAAGCCCACTGGGAGCGTGAACACGCGAATGCCGAGCGCGCCAGGAAACCCGCACTCAACAACGGCCCCCGCGTGAACCTCCAACCGAAAATCCCCCGCAATCCCAATAACCCCCTCCATCAGGGAAACGGCGCCCGGATGTTTAACCGGTGAGTGGAAGTTCTTATATGTCTGGAGAACACTTACAGATTCAAAGGCTCAGTAAACAAAATCACTTTTGCCGAACCTCAATTCCTTCTTTTCGAGGAATTATCGAACCCCCAAAGTCGCCATCTACATTGAAAGCAATAACAAGGATGAAAACTCCTTCGACATTAAGCTCGCTGGCCAGGGAGTGGCCGAGTGAATCATATCCAATCCTATACTAACGATGAAAACCAATCTATTAATTAGCCTTTGCCTTCTGGTCGTGACCGCATTCACAGCAATGGCCGATGAAAGCCGATCCTGGACCCAAGCCGCGACCGGCAAAGTGATTTTTGGAGTGCTGATATCGAAGGCAGCAGATAACTCTGAGGCGAAAATAATGCGAGAAAACAGTGGGGCAGCAGTTTCATTAGAAACAAAGCATCTATCTGCCGCAGACCAGGCCTACATTGCAAAATGGAGTGGCCCTCCCGCCGAGAAGCCGCAAGCTAGGGGAATCGTCGTTACGAAGCCAACCGCCCTTGAACAGGTGAAAGGTGGCTTTGGTATTCAGATTGACGAGCTTGGAACCGTTTTCGGCAGCTACAAAGTCGCGATGAATGATCTAGCAGCGCATCCCGAAGTGGTGATTTTCGACGGCTTGCCTGGGTTTACTCCCGCTGCACCGGTCACCTATTTAATGCCTAGAGGCAAGGCAGAGGCGCTACTGCCCAAGCGGATCGGTCCTGTGACCCGCCTCAAAGCTGTCGCTCCGGGTTTTCCTCCAGGAATGATATTATATAACTATGATATCCGACTCGGAGCTTACAGCCGGATGACCCTCATGGTGGATGGAGCCGATCAAGTGGTGACCGTTCAGTTCAAGGCGCAAAACAAGCAAGTTCTCATGCAGCCATGCGACTTCACCGCTCAAATCGCGACCCGGGATTTTATTGATGTGGGTTGGGGTGGTGCCGTGGTCGAAGTGATTGGAACAGAGAAAACGACGAGCCGCTACCTAGTAAATATCCGGGGTAAGGATACTGTCACTTGGTTCGCTCCGGTGCCTCTAATTCGACAAATTCTCTTCAACGTGCAAGAAAAGCAAAAAACTGGGCGGAAGTGATTATTAATCCTTTGTTTCCGCTTCATTCATGCCTCAAAATCGGCTTCGCAGACACAAGTATTCCATTGGATCTGAGGCCGATCTTTATTCAGTTCTCCCCCAGACAAAAACGACATTTTGGAAATCACAAAGCATCATCTTCCTTCATCAATAAGTATTAGAACACACCATGAACGCATCCAGAATCACAAGAACTGTAGTCTTTGGCTTAACGTCACTGGCTTTCACATTGAGCGCACCTCTCGCATTGGCCGCTAAATTCAAAATCGACGGCGGCTTCGTCACCTTGCGAAGTGATCGAGCAATCAAGCTCAGTCAGGAATCAGGCCGCTATCCGAACTTGGGGCGGAACTATTATCGCACAGCCAGTATAGGCTGTAAGTCTGTCATCAATACCTCGAAGAAGGGCATATCTGGGCAGTTAAGTCTTGAGTATTGGGCAATGCCCTACATCGACTCAACAACGGGCACTCCTCTAATGTCTGTTCTGCTGCCGCCGGTCAAAGCAGGCAAACGAATTAACGACATAAGCAAGGATGCTCAGGCTGGATACTACAACGCGAACGGTTATATCCAGCTCAGGCTCTATGAATACTCAGGTGGTGTCTGGCTCCTGCGTTCCAGCAAGAGTGTGGGTAGCCGACAATTACTCTAACTCAGCGACCCACTGCTAGATCCGCCGTAACCGCAGCCAGCGGTTATGGCATTTTCTTTCACGGACGATCCATATGAATCGCACCGGCCAGATCATCGCAGAATCATCATCGCGCCTAGGGGAGATGGCCTTGGAAGTATCCGAAGCGATTTAGCGGTGAATCCGGTGGATGGTCGCGGAGCAGGATTCGCTGGACCTGTTCAAGCTGGCTCTGGGAAACATGGAGCCGAGGGTCGTCGTGATTGAAAATTCCGCCGCCAAGTTTTCGTTCGTCGGCAGTTCCGAAAACTAGGCTGTAATCGCTGCCGTTAGAGATATGCACACTACACCACGGTGCCTAACTCCACCCAGAGGATGGCTTCACGTAACAAGGCTGAGCCATCTGCTAGGGCGAGCTTTGCGCGGATATTGGCGCGGTGGGCGTCCACGGTCTTTTGGCTGATATGAAGTTGATCTGAGATCTGGGCGCTGGACTTGCCGCCTCCGATCAGTTCGAAAATTTCTAGCTCGCGGTCGGTCAGGCTTTTCAAGCCAGACTTGGCGGGAGTGCGCGTTCCGGACAAGTTTTGGAGAATGTGATCGCTGACTCGGCGGCTTAAGTAAATGCCTCCGCCCAAGACGCTTTCCATGGCGTCGGAAAGGCCGTCGATCATGGTGCCTTTCATGAGATAGCCCTTTGCGCCGGCGCGCATCGCCCTTTCGGCGTAGAGCATTTCGTCGTGCATCGAGAAGACCAGAATCGGGATGGCTGGGGACAGGGCTTGAAGGTCTTTGATCAGTTCCAAACCATTTTTGTCCGGCAGGGAAATATCCGTCATCACCAGATCCGGAGACAAGCGCACGATGGCTTCGAGAGCGCCAGTCGCCGTATCGGATTCGCCGCAGACTTGGCGTCCTGGTTGTTGCTCGATCAGGCGTTGCAGGCCCTCGCGAAGCATCGGGTGATCGTCCACTAGGTAGATTCGTTTCATCAGCTGGCTAGGGCTCCTTTCAAGCCTAGATTGCTGATTTCAACTGGGCTGAAATTGATAGCCAACATCCTTCGCAAGCTATCGGACCATTGCCGGATTGCTAGCTCAAAGGTTTGAAAGAAAGGGACCGCCACAGAGAGATCATCGGGGGGGAGGTGATCTATCCATGACGGCCAGTTGTTCCCAGTCGGAGTTAACGCAATACCACCATCTATCAACTGCATCGGGGAAATTGTAAGGCCAACTGCCGCATTGGTGCTGGCTGGGCGAAAAGACCGTGTGCGTGGTGAGGCGGCTTTCGCGGCGGCATCAATTTGCGCACGGTTCACTGTCAGTTCCAAGTGGGGGGGTATCAACATCGGGCTTCTCTCTCTTGAGGTGGTTTCAAGAGGAACGGATCGTGCGCTCGTCCCCGACGAGTGGTCCATTGGCGAGTGACCTGTCAGCCCGTAATCTGTTCCCTATAAACTACTAGGAAAAATACTTATGTCCGCGATCGCCCGGTCTGCGCGGAAAGGAGACCCATTAAAGGGGTGCTGGTGGGAGGTGTTCGTTGAGCATTTGGATTGTGATGAAGGGACGAGGCGTCCCTTCTCCTTACCGCTCTTCGATCCCGTCCATTTCCTCCCGCAGGTGGTTCATCAGGCGCTCCATGTCAGTGAGATGGCGGCGCATCCTGTCCTCGCCGCCGGGCATCGCGCGACCGCGCGGGGCCATGTGACCGCGAGCCTGGACGGGTGCTTCTTCTTCCGCGGCGTCGGCTGCACTCGTTTGCGCTAGGGCCGGATCTTCTGCGTTTTTCTTGAGAAGATTCACCACCGCTGCGGCTGGCATGACGAACGAACGAGTCCGGTCGGCACGGGCCACGGTGATGCCCACGACGCGGCCCTTCAGATCCACCACCGGGCCTCCGATCTGGTTCACTTTCGGGCGCATGTCGGTTTGGATCACATGAGTGAAGGAATCGCGGACTTGGCTGATGGCGCCGCCCATGCGCTCCATTTGCTGCAGCCTATCGCCGGAAAATTGCTGGAACTTAGGCCGATTTCCTAACAAGACTTTCATATTTTGGGTTCTGCCGCCGGATTCTACAAGCAGCGAGACCGTGTCTCCCGGGGCGACGCCGGTCAGCGCGTTCCGGAGTTCTAGCAGCCCGGAGATCGAGCGTTCACCGACTTTCAAAATGACATTCCCCGGCTTCAATCCTGCCGTCAACGCGCCGGAATCTTTGGCGACTTCGGCCACCTTCACCCCTGGGCCACGGAAATCTCGGTCGCCGATCACGCCGAGGTAAGCGAGGTCGGTTTGTTTCAAATTTCGCTCCAGCACGCTCACCACGCCAAACGCGGCAAGTCTGCCATCCGGCTGCGGCGCTGCGAGGAAACTACCTAGCTTGGGAACCTCCGTGGACCAGCTAACAGGCGTGAGCGGGCTGCCCTCGACTTCCAGCACGACGAGATCCTCATCCTGATAGACGCCTCCCACTTTGACTGGCCGATACTCCGCCCCGGCGACATCCACGCGGAGAATGCCGGAACCGCGCGCCACTTCGCTCCATTTGCTGAGGATCTTAGTGCCGTCCCCGATGACCGTGCCGTAGGCGACGCGCCGGTTTCCAGACCACACTCTAACGGTGGACTTGGCGACCGTGGAGAGCGCGGGCGTGATCGCCTCGCTGAGTTGCGCCGCTTGGGCATCGGCGGCTTGGCGTTCCTCCGGCATGATCAGCGGAATGTCATCCTGCGCGATGAGTGCGCTTGGAAGGATCAGGGCAATGGTTAGACAGACAATTGGTTTCATGTTTGTTTTCCTTAGCGTTATTCAAAAAGGGTCTCGAGGCGGACCAAGCCGACCTCCACTTCAAGCGTTTTGCGGTCACGTAAAATCCCGAGCTTCACTTTGTCGCCGGGCTGCCGTTTGGCTAACATCACGAGCAGTTTATTCCCATCTCGCACGGGGCTACCATCGAAAGTCTGGATCACATCACCCGCCCGGACTCCTGCGGCGGCGGACGGTGAGCGCGGTGCCACCGCTTCCACGGGCACACCCTTCGCCCCGCGCTGCATTCCCATGACGATGCCGAGCACCGGCATCTCGGGATTGGCCAGAGGGTTCATCGACAGTCGGCCCCACGCCTCGCCGGCGCGCATGCGGTCCCAGTCGTCCTTGAAGCCGTCGATGCCAGCGTGGTTGTTGTTGGTGAGGGAAACGCCGATGGACGAATTAATCCCGACGATTTTCCCGTCGAGGTCAAACAACGGCCCGCCCGAGTCGCCACCAATCAACGTGCAGTCGGATGTTAGGAAATTGCCTGGGCCTTTAGAAACCACCCGGCCAAATCTAACTGGCGGGGTGCGGCCTGCATCGAAGCCCGCCGAGTGGCCGAGCGCGACCACCCAGTCGCCCGCGACGAGCGACTTGGACGCGCCCATTTCCGCGAACGGCCATGGCCCCTTGCCGGCGATCTGCACCATCGCGATGTCCTTGGAATAATTCGCGCCGAGGACTTTTCCCATCACTTGCTCGCCATTGGGGAAAACGACTTCCAGCTCCTCTGCGCCCTGCACCACATGCGCGGCTGTAAGGATGAGGCCGTCTGCAGTGGTGATCACGCCGGAGCCGGACGAGCCGGTTTTATCCGCCAGCAGCGCGACGGTGGCGGGCATCACTTTCTTGCTCACAGCCTCCACCTTGGACTCCAGTTTCGCGAGGTCCGCCAGATCGCGCACCGGCTCGCTGGCTTGTAGAAATGCGCCGAGACAAATGCCGACGACGGGAAAGATTCGATTCACTTTCATGGTTGTTTCATTCACAGCGGCACCGCCCCGCGCGTTCGTCTGTCCCGATAATCAAGGATGGATCGCCCGCTGAGGATCGCTTATCATTTGCACGAACATGCCAAAACGCAACCCGCCCGACACCAACCGGCTCCGCACTGAAGCGCCCGAAAGCGCCCCGTCGCGCGGCCCCAGTGGCTTGTCGTTGCTGCTGTTCTGGCCATTTCATTTGTTCAATCTCGTCACCCGCCCGTTCGCGCCGTTGGCGAAATTCGTGCTCCGCGTGATCGGCTATCCAGTCGTCGCCGGCCTCTACGGACTCGCATTTCTAGCCGTCATCTATGGCATCCGTGCGCAGAAATATGACCTCGCGAGAATCCACGCGATGCCTGAGCGCTCGATCATCCGCGACCGGTTAGGCGAGGAAATCGGTCGCATCCATGGCGACAAGCGCTCGATCGTCCCGTTGAAGCAAGTGGCTGAAAATTTCCGCAAAGCCATCCTCGCCCGCGAAGACGAGCGCTTCTATCACCACGGTGCCTTCGACATCATCGGCATCGGCCGCGCATTTCTGCAAAATCTCAAAGGCAAACGCCAAGGCGCATCCACCCTCACGCAGCAGCTCGCTTCAGATATTTTCCAACTCAAGCTGGGTGAAAAACGTGGTGACATCCCGCGTCAGATCGACCGCAAGCTGTTAGAAATCGCCATCGCGGTGCGCTTGGAATTCGCGCTGGGGAAGGACGAAATCCTTGAAGCCTACATCAACCAGATCAACTGGGGCCGCCAGATCAAGGGAGTCGGTGAAGCGTCGCGGATCTATTTCGAAAAACATCCCTCCGAGCTCACGCTTTCCCAATCCGCGCTGCTCGCCGGCATCGTCCGTGGTCCGGATTCCTACAACCCATTCAGCTCGATGGAAGCCGCCACCCGCGAGCGCGGCACCACCCTCGACCGGATGGTCGTGGCCGGCGCCATCAGCAAATCCGAGGCGGATGCCGCCAAGCTCGAACCCATCGAAGTCCGCCCGAAGTGGCGGCGTGAGGCCAAGGAATCTTACGCCATGCTCGCCATCAGCCGCGACTTGGAAGTCATCCTTGAAAAGGAAAACATCGAACTCGGCGGACTCGAAGTCACCACCACCATCGACCTCCGCATCCAACACAAAGGCGAGGAAGCGCTTGATAAAAAGCTCCGCGAAGTCGAGCGCTACTCCGGCTATCCGCATCAAACCCGCTCCGCTTGGAAGGCCATCGCGGAGGACCAGCGCAAGGAGCCGGAATACTTGCAAGGTGCCGCCGTCGTCGTGGAAAATCGCACCGGCGCGATCCTCGCCGTCGTCGGTGGCCGCGATGCCAACGAGTCCTCCTACAACCGCGCCACCCAAGGCAGCCGCCCGCTCGGGTCGCAGTTCAAGCCTTTCGTTTATCTAGCAGCCTTCGACAAAGGCCTGCGGCCCGACTCCGCCATCAGCGACGGCCCGATCCAGTCTGGCGAAATCAAAGGCGCCGGCACTTGGCGGCCTCACAATTCCGACCACAAATTCGGCGGCATGGAGCCTGTCTCTAACGGCCTCATCCGCTCTCGCAATACCATGTCCGTCCGCGTCGGCAACTACGCCGGAATTCCGAAAGTGAAGGAAGTCGCCCGCATGGCTGGCTTCCGCAACTCCATGCCGGACAGCCCGGTTTCCTTCCTCGGCTCGTGGGACGCCTCGCCGTGGGAAATCGCCTCCGCCTACACGATTTTCCCCAACGACGGCACTCGCTTCCGGCCCTATCTGATTTCCCAAATCAAGGACCGCGATGGCAACATCCTCTACGCCACGCCCCAGTTATCCTACCCGGCGGCCAAGAGCGGCTCCGCGTGGTCAGTTTCGCGAATCCTCAATGAAGTTGCCACCCACGGCACCGCCGCTTCCGTCACCCGTCTCGGCTTCGACAAGCCCTGCGGCGGGAAAACTGGCACCACCAATGACTTCATGGATGCTTGGTTCACCGGCTACACGTCCTCTCTAACGTGTACCGTCTGGGTCGGCTTTGACCTGCCGAAAAAAACCATCGACGGCGGCTACGGTTCCACCCTCGCCCTGCCCGTCTGGGTGGACATCATGAAGACCGCCGACCGCCTCGGCTACAAGGCCGGCAAGCTCAACAGCAAGGTCAATCTGGTGAACATCGAAGTCTGCGAACTCAACGGCAAACGCACCACCGCCGCCTGTCGCGAGGCCGGCACGGCTCGTACCTCCCAAGTCCCCGCAGACATCGCCCCTGCCGCGAATGACCTCTGCCCGATCCATCCCGCCAAGGCCCAGCCCGTGGATGAAGCCACTCTAACTGCCGCCGCCCCGCCCCGCCCACTCCGCGCCATTCCGGTGGTCGAGGAAGACCAAGACATCCCCCTCCGAGCCATCCCGGTGGATTAATTCTTCATTTCAGCATTTCAGTTTTCAGCTTTTCAGCATTTTCCTCCCAATGTCCACTTGGCGTCCTATCCATCCTCCCGCGTTGTGGAAACGCTGGCTGCCGGGGTGGCTGCATGGACCGGTGAAACTGTTGTTTCAGCTAACTGTTACGGGACTTGTAGTTCTATCAGGCATCGTGTTTTTCTACTTCATGCTCGCCATGCGTTACGACATGGCTGAGGTCGCCAAGCTGCCTGCCGGGACCACGTTCTATGATAGAAAGGGCGTAGAAATCACCGCCCCCGGCGGTGCCGGACGCAAGCTGGTCAAGCGCGAGGACATTCCAGACTTTCTCGTGAAATCGCTGCGCGCCCGCGAGGATGCCCGCTTTTTCGAGCACAGCGGCGTCGATGTCCGGGGGCTGGCGCGGGCCACCGTTAGAAACATCAAGGATCGGGATTTCACCCAAGGCGCTTCCACCGTGAGCATGCAGCTCGCGCGGAATTGTTTCAAGATGAAGCAGAAATCCCTGCACCGGAAGTTCCTCGAAATAGCACTCACCCTGCGCGTCGAGTCGAGATACACCAAAGACGAAATTCTCACCCATTACCTCAATCGCATCTACTTCGGCGCCGGTGCCGACGGCATCGAGCGAGCGGCTAACACCTACTTTGGCAAGACCACCCATGACCTCAGTGAAGGCGAGTGCGCGATGATCGTCGGCATCATCCGCGGCCCGCATATCTTCTCCCCGTTTCGCGATCTGGATGCCGCCATCGCACAGCGCAACCAAACGCTCGACCGCCTGATCGCGATGAAGCTGATAGACACCGCTCAGCGCAATGCGATCATCGCGCAACCGGTCAAACTCGTCAGTGAAGAGCGCCGCGAAACCCAAACCTCGTACGCGCTGCAAGCCGTTCGCCGCGAGCTCGACCGCATCCTCGAGGATGACGACATTCAACTCGGCGGGCTCAAAGTTTACACAACGTTAGACGCCGCCTGGCAGAACCGGTTAGAAGTCGAACTCACCCGCGCCGTCGAGGATCTGGAGCATGAAAAATCTTGGCCGCACCCCACCGAGGCCAGTCACGTTTCCGGCACTGAGCCGAATTATTTGCAATACGCCGCCGTCACCACCGACATCAAAACCGGAGCCACCCTCGCCCTCATCGGCGGGCGGAATTACAGTGATTCTCGCTTCGACCGCACCCGCTCCAGCCGCGATCTCGGCTCGGCCTTCGAGCCATTCGTGGCCGCCGCTGCTGCCGAGCGCGGCAAGCTCGTGCTGCCCGGCAAGCCCGTCCAAACCGGTCGCCAGATCGGCCCGGCGGAGGTTGAGCGCATCGCCAGACGCTGCGGGATCACTGGCAAGTTTTCCGAGACCGAGGATCTCTTCCGCGGCACGGTCAACGCCACGCCGTTAGAAATGTCAGTCGGCCTCGCGATCCTCGGCAACCAAGGAAAACGCGCGAAACCCTATCTCATCCGGGAAATCCGCGATGCCGCCAGCGAGGTGCTCTACTCCGCCAAACCCCACCTAACAGCCGCTCTAACTTCCGCCGCCGCGCTTGATGCCACCAGCGTTCTCCAGCGCTCCGGCGGCACCCGTTGTTTCACCGGAGCCACCGGTTCCGAGCGGGACGCCTGGACACTCCGTCTCGGCCCGGGTGGCGCAACGGCCATCTGGCTCGGCTTCGACAAACCCACCTCCATCGCCCGCGAGCCACGGCTGAAGTCGCTGCTTGATGAGTTCGTCAAGCGCCTCGGGAATAATTAAAATCTTCCGAGTTTTGTTACTCTGATATTGAAACTTCAGGAGCCTCGACACTCTTGTCGTGGAGTCAATGCGATGCGCAAGGGATGAGCTTCCGCGCCTCTCCTTACACTTTTCATTGGCCAGGCGGGCAGGAGTGTCCGCCCTCCGCCACTCTGCTCTAGAAACTTAAGTCATGTTTACAATATCGTCTTGCAGGCCCGTGAAATTCAGCTATCAAAAATCCCAATGAAATCAATTCTTCTCATGACTGTTGCTGCTGCGGCCGTGCTTTTTAGTTCCTGCAATACGATGATCGGTCTCGGTCGGGACATGCGGATCGGCGGCGAAGGCTTGGAAAACTCCGCGAACAAAGTCAGTGGCGGCGGCTCGTCCGAGAGTGCCGACACTTCCGGCGCACCGGTTTACTGAAGCCCCTTTATCCACAAAACGGCGTCTTCTCACCATCGTGAGAGGACGCCGTTTTTGTTATTCAAAATGCCATCAAAAGCCGCGCCAGAAGGCGAAGGCGCAGATCAAGGTCGCCACGCCATAGCCGAGGCCAGCCACTGAGAACAGCGTCCAACGCTTTTGATCGGCGGTCACCCAGGTCACCGCGTCGCGGAAAAGGAAGGGCATGCCCACGCAGAACATTGAGGCTGTTAGCACGGCGTAGGCGAAGATCGGCACGAGCAAGCGCGACGACGGGTCTTTAAGAAAAGCCGCCCCGAGTAATGGCGCGGCGACCATCAACCCGACGAGTCCCAGCGCACGCACAGCGAGGAAGTCCCGGATGCTGCGGCAGACGAGGATCAATGAAATCGGCACTGCCCATTGCAGCAGACCTTTCGCGCTGTTGAACTCACCCAGATCCATCGAGAGCGCGCTGAGTTTCCCAAGATGGCTCGGGGCGATGAGCAACCAGAACCACGCCAGCCCGATGCCCATCAGAATCTGGCCGATCTGCTCGTTGCGCGGAAATTTTTTAAGAAATGCCTGCACCATCGCCGGCTTCGCTAACATCAGTGCGTGCAGGCCGATCAACCAAATCGCCAGCACTAGGCCGGTTGTAAAAAGCGATAGAAGCTGGTAGGGATGCATAGCGGCCACGGAACTAGTGCGCGGGGCCGGAACATTCAAGCGCCATCTGCCCACGGCAGATTCACGGAAATCTCATCCATTCCGCATCACCGGTTCACACAAGCGGCTCTGAATCCTCCGCATGAACCTTCGCCAACTGATCCAGCCAGACGCCGATTGGCTGGATACCCCCACGCCGCAGCGGGTGGCTTGGGTCGCGCTAACAGCTTGCGCAGGATTGGCAGTTTACGGGTTCACCGTCGGCTTCTGGCGCGACCCACTGATGGGCGCTTATGTGGCGGTGAAATTGCCTCTACTCATCGCATTCACGCTGGCTTGCAATGGGCTGCTCAATGGATTGCTCGGGCTGCTGCTAGGCACCGGTCTCGGGTTCCGTCAGTCGCTGTTAGCCTTGCTCACTTCCTTCGCGCTTGCTGCCTTGATCCTCGGCTCGCTCGCCCCCGTCACCTTCTTTCTCGCTTGGAATGCGCCGCCGCCGGATGCCGCTGGCGCGGGAAATGCCCACTCCGCCCACCTCGTCACTCACACGTTGCTCATCGGCTTCGCGGGCATCACGTCTAACATCCACCTGCATCGCCTGCTAGCGGTGAAATCTCCCACCCCCGCTGCGGCGACTGCCACGCTGCTCGCTTGGCTGGGCGGAAATGGATTTCTCGGCGCGCAGTTTTCCTGGATCCTGCGGCCATTCTTCGGCAGCCCACGGCTCAAAGTCGAGTTCCTGCGGCCCGATCCGATGACCGGAAATTTTTATCAGGCCGTGTGGGGTTCCATCGATCACCTCAGCGGCGGCTACGGCTTGCCCGTGCTCTCTGTCATCGTTCTCAGCCTGATCCTACCGATCGCCAAAGCCATCCAACTGAACCACCAAACCACCCCACGACCATGATCTCGCCCGAAATCCACAGCACCGTCCAACCTCCGCCGCTCGAAGCACCGCTGCCGCAGAAGCTCGACCTCAAGACCCTGTTCGAGGCACTGCTCCGCCGCCCTCATGCGCTGATTCCGCGACTGGCCGAACCGGACCACGGTGCGACCGGTAAATTTGCCATGATGGCTCTGATCTCGATCCTGCTCTTCGGTTTCGTCCTCGGCTGCTTCGCGAAACACGAACAACTGTGGGCCGCACCCGCGAAGATCACCGCTGGACTCATTTTCTCCGGACTGATTTGTTTCCCGAGCCTCTACATCTTTGCCACTCTGGCCGGGGCGCGGGTGGCGATTTTTCAGCTCGCCGCCTGCCTCGCCGGGGCGCTCGCGCTGGCCGGGCTGCTGCTGTTAGGCTTTGCGCCCGCCGTGTGGATTTTCGCGGAATCCACCGACTCGTTCGGCTTCATGGGCACGCTGGCAATCGGCTCGTGGATCATCGCCGTGTTCTTCGCGCTGCGTTTTTTAGGGTCCGTCATCTTCGCCACCGGCGGAACCCAGAAGGGACCGCTGGCCATTTGGAGCATCGTGTTCTTATTAGTGACCTTGCAAATGACCACCTCGCTGCGGCCCATCCTCGATCGCTCGAATCTGTTACTCACTCAGGAGAAGAAATTCTTCCTGCAACATTGGTTCGAGACCATGGACCAATCCCTCAAGCCACAGCTCGCCGAGAAATCCCCGGAAACCCCCAGTGAAGCCAGCCCGTCCAGCGGTGGCCGCAATCCGTTCCATGAAAATTGAAGAAGTCATCGCCTCACCCGCGCCGCTCCCCGATCGTCCGCAAATCCCACCGCCGCCGGTCCATGAGCCGGACCGCGACGACGTGGAATACCTCGCATGGCGGCAAGAGTTGCTCTGAAGGTGATCGAAACTTGCACGGAATAACCAGGTGGCGAGACTCGAACCATGAACAACCTAACCGAGTTTCTCGACCCAAAGCGGACGGTGGCAGAGCTCAAAGAGCTGCGGGCGCTAACTGGAAATGACGACGGTGCGCAGCGGGTGGCATTCACGGCGACTTGGGTGAAGGCGAGGGCGTGGCTAAAGGACAAAATGGCAGAATTGCCGGTGGAAGCGCACACTGACGCGGCAGGAAATACATGGTTCACTCTGGCGGGAGATTCGGAGAAATCTTTGTTAATGGGCGGGCACATCGACTCGGTGCCTAACGGCGGCTGGCTGGACGGCTGCTTAAACGTGATGGCCGGGGTGGAGGTGATGCGGCGGATTTGTAAGGAGTTCGACGGCAAGCCGCCAGTGACGGTTAGACTGGTGGATTGGGCGGACGAAGAGGGGGCGCGGTTTGGGAAGAGCTTGTTTGGCTCGTCGGCGTTTTCCGGAAATCTGAATCTGGATGAAGCGCGGGTCTTGAAGGACAGGGACGGGATCCCCCTGCCCGACGCGATTGGGGAACATGGAATCCAATTTCAATCGGTGAAGGAAGCAGGCGCGGAGGCAGCCCACGCGGCGGCGTATCTGGAGCTTCACATCGAGCAAGGACCGGTGCTGCTAGATATGGGTTTGCCGTTAGGCGTGGTGCTCGGCACCTGTGGGGTGGAGCGTCATGAGCTTCATTTCCACGGCCAAGCCGCGCACTCAGGCAGCACGCCGATGAACCGCCGGAAGGACGCATTTCTAGCAGCGGCGAAGATGGCTCCCGAGATCTATGAAATCGCGGGGCGGCACGGTGGCGTGTGCACCATCGGCTCTTGTGTGACCGCGCCTGGGATCGTGACAAGCGTGGTGGAAGACTGCCGGATCACGCTCGACCAGCGGCAACTCGACGCGGACTCGCTGGCGCAGATGCTGGCAGAGGCGAAGTCGGCGAGCGAGCGATTCGCGGCGGAAGGAAATGTGACCGTCGCATGGGAGCGGATCTGGCAGATCGAGCCAGTGCCATTTACTAACACGCTGATAGAACTTTGCGATGCGGCGATCTTGGAAACCTGCGGGGTCTCTCACCGGATGCCGTCGGGTCCCTTGCACGACGCAGCGGAAGTCTCACGGGCGGGAATTCCGACGGTGATGATGTTTGTGCAAAGCTTGCACGGCATCAGCCACAACAAGATCGAGGACACGTTGGAGGAACATCTTGAACTCTCCGTGCAAGCCTTCGACCGGCTGGCGCGGAAGACGATGGATTGGATTCAGAGTTCTGGTGGCGGACTTTGAGTTGAAGCTAGCAGCCTGTCGGATTTGAAGTATTCTTGGAGACGATGTCAATTGGTGGACGCTTGGTCGCTTGCGGATACCGCCTGTCGTGGTCTGCTCTCCGT
>JAYTLO010000079.1:0-4456 GCA_043729385.1 Akkermansiaceae bacterium | reverse complement strand
CCATGCGGAGGATGCCGAACCTAGCAGATCCATACTCCCGCCCAAACCTTGCAGCCAGCGGGTGCCAAACAATTCGCCGCCGCCGCGAACGTCAACGACCGCGCCCGAATCCATGTCCACATCCTCACCCTTGATCGAGACGGACTTCTCCGGCAGCCCGTTGAGAGTGACATTCACGCCGCGCGGATCGATCCAGGTCTGGCCGTCCGGACTGATCCCGAAGGGAGCGATCCAGCCTGGCTTGCCTTTCTCCGTGGCGGCGGACACCGAGGTCAGGCTGCCGTTTCCAAGGGTGAGTTTCCCGGTGACGGGCGAACTGATCGTTGCTCCCGCAATGATGTTGTAAGGGCTGTCGATATCCGCGTCCGATGGGTCGAGGTCTGTGCCGTCCCAGCCCAGGGTGATCGATCCGAGCGGTGCTCTCAAGATGCCGTCCTGGCTGATGGTCGATGCATAGATGGCGAGATTGCCTCCGGCGGAAATCGGGATCTCGTCGCTTTTCCCTGAAGTCTTGATCGTGACCGAGCCGGTGCCCGACGCATGGTCGTAGGCAAAAATGTCGAACGAGGCCAGGCTCGTCGGATAGATATTAGAGGCGGTGAGCGTCACGTCGCCAGCCACGCTGAGGGTGCCGTTGCCACGGATGTCACCCCCTTTGGTGGTTAGATCGACCTTGCCGATGTTCTGGAGCGAGAGCGTGCCGAGGTCGATGAGGTTCGCGCTCAACGAAA
Source organism: Akkermansiaceae bacterium (assembly GCA_043729385.1). Taxonomy (GTDB): domain Bacteria; phylum Verrucomicrobiota; class Verrucomicrobiia; order Verrucomicrobiales; family Akkermansiaceae; genus Luteolibacter. Next base: position 3,725 of record JAYTLO010000079.1, on the reverse strand, counting down.
GCTTGCCGCTGCCAAAGGTGGGCGGGAAGAAATAATCCGGCGTGGGAATCGTCGGCTGCTGGTTGAACGGGACAAACACGTCATCCGGGTTTTCCGGCGCGCGGAAATCCTGGCCGACCGAAATGTACGACGCGCGGATCGAGACGGTATCCGTCGCATGAATCACCCCTCCTGCGGCGAGGCGCAGGGAGCCCGGAACCACCAGATTCACCGGCCCTTGGAATTCGATGTTGCCGTTCAGCCCCAATGAGGAAAACGAACCTTCCCGGAAATGCTCCAACGAGAACAGGCCCAGGTCCCCATACGGCGTGCCCGTGGTATCCGTGAGCGCGATGCCGACGCCCACGCCAGATCCAGAATCCCGGATCACATCGCCGTTCTGGGAGATGATCAGGTTGGTATCAGCGCTAGTGCGCGGAGCATTGTTGAAATTGAACACCCCGGAGGAAATCAAAAGGGTGCCACCCAGCGCCGTGGAGCCACCCGCAGCCCCCAGCAACGTGGCGTCGGATGCTAACATTTCTGAACCCGTAACGCTGATGGTGCCACCAGCGCTGTCAATGCGGGTCGGCACGCCGGTGACGGCGAAAGGAGTGGACGTGAGGCCACCAGTGGAGGCCACCGGTATGGCATTGCCTGACGAGAGAGAGGACGGCTTTAAATCGAGGATCCCCGAGGTCCCGGACGCATCTAGCAACGAACCCTTTTCCGCGATGATGTTCCCGGTGACGGTGATGGTGCCGCCGTCGAAGACCTTGCCGGTCCTGCGGCCGAAGGCATCGGGCGTCAACTGGACGACTCCCGCGACTGATAGACGCGCAAAGACTCCCAAATGGACCGTCGGCAGCGCGTGCTCCGCCAGCAGACGCTGGGTGCCCGTTAGAGGGAATGTCCCCGCCCCGGCGACTGAAATTTTCCCGCCCCGCACGATGACCTCGCCAAGAAGCGTAACCGTCCCGGCCTTGAAGGAAACGCTGGCGCCCGGCTCGGTACGGATGGATGCGCCTTTCTCCACGACGATGTCGCCACGCACTTCCAGACTGTCGATGGTGAAGGGGTCGTCCGATCCAAGGCCGGTGAATCCGAGACTGACCGGTGAGCGCAAGCCGTCCTCATTGACAAAGCGCGTGAGGCGTATTTCACCCGGGTTCCCGGGATTCACCTCGGCGATGAGACTCTCCGCGAGCGGACGGATGCGGGCACCGGCGGCGATCGAGATGGCGGGAATGTACGATTCGAGGTGCCCTGCTGGTGGCGGGCTGGCGGACTTGGCTCCGATCCCGGTCAATGAGTAACTAACAAATCCCCCTTCACGGAAAAATGATTTGGGTAGATTCAAGACGCCCGCGCTTTCGGAACCACCGACTTGGATGAGGCTTGCCTGGAGACTGAGAGAGCCACCGGTGGTTCCGGAATACCCGCGGAGTTTCGAATGCAGGTTGAGGGTTCCGCCGATGACTCCTTGGAATCCCGCATCGCTGCCGGTGATGATCGATATCCGGCCGCCCTTGCCATAGGCCTTGGAGTTTTTGTCGGAAACAAACACACCGCCCGAGACATCAATCACCGACTTCGCCCTCAAATCGGCGTTGAAGGAACGAATGAAGATTTCACCGCCGCCGGTGACGGTCGGTTCATTCACAGGTGAGGTGCTGAACTCGCGGTCATCCGCGACCAGTCCGGCCGCAGAGAGTGAAGCACCCTTGCCGAGGATGAACATCCCGCGATCCGCTGCCGCGATGGGGAACGGAACGGTGCCTGCGGAACCTTCGAACCCCACCGCCTCGGAAGGAGAGATGTTATAAGTGGTGAAAGACAACTTGCCACCGGGGGCGATGACGGAGCCGAGAATGGTGATGTTGGAACCTGCCAACGTGATCGAACCCTTCGGAGCCGCAGCCAAGGTCACTTCTTCCGGAACGATGATGGCCCCGACGGGATTGTACACTTCCAGCGAGCCGAATCCCTCATCACCAAGCAACGAAGTCGAAAGCACAACCGTGTCCACACGCTCATCGGGCAGTGCCACCGGTGCGCCATCGACGAGGGTGAATCCGGGCGTGGAGCCATTCGCCTTGCCCGTGCTGAAACTGATTTCAGGCGGAGTTGGCGAGTGATTCACGTAGCCGATCGGCGGACTACCTGGGGTGCCTACCGACTTCTCTGCTTCAAAGCTGATCTTGATCACGCTCCCTATGGCCGGCGTGGACCGCTGGCGTGGACCCGAGACAGTGGCTCCGCGCATTTCTCCGTCCAGCACCATGCTCGGTGCTGTTAGCGTCAAGGTGCCCCCGGCCGCCCCCTCGACGAATGACTCACCGTTGAGTCCGCCGAAGAGGGGGGTATCAAAGGTGTTGCTGACTCCCCACTTTTGGTTGGTGAAGGTGCTGCTTCCGTTGAACACCCCGTCATACTGCTGATCCGGGGTCGCGTCCTTGATGGCAACCAATCTTCCACCTTTGATCAGGAACGATGTGTTCGCGGGACCAGCCTCATGCTTTAGGAATCCGCCCGAGACATCCAGTGACGAGCTCTTGCGCAGCACGATCGACTCACCCGCGTGCATCGAGATGTTTCCGCCGACGGCGGTAAGCTGGGCGGCGTTTCTCTCGATCAGTCCCGCAAGGCCGGTCACGTCGCCCAACGGCGTGCCGATCCAGTACTTGCCGTTGTAAACCCCGGTATTCCGGATATCGACCGTCAGGGGAACCCCGCGCACGCGGGGAACCCCGCTCGCGTCGACGGAATCCCGCTGGAGCGGGGAATCCGCTAGCTCGTTGCCGCGCAGCTCCACGGTTAGAATGCTTTGCGCGAGCGGGACGAAAACATCGACACTCCCGGCGACGTTGATCGTCGCGGCCTCGTCGATGTAGATCTGCCCCTTGTCGTAAAAAAACTTCTGGGTGGTGCCGCTGAAATTGAGCGCAAGGCCCGCTTCCACCAATCCATTCGCGAAGATGGTCCGGTCGCCATCGGCGTCCTTGTAGGGCCAGCTTCCCGCGCGGACCACCACTTCGGCATTCGGAGCAAACAACGAGGAATCCTTGTCGAAATGGACCGCCAGACCCTCTATGTTGATCTGCGATCTTTCCGGCAGCGCGATGCCCGGCACGGCTTTTTTGCTCAAGTAGTCGGGAAGTATCCGTGCCGAGCTGCCCTCGCCCATCGTTACCGTTCCAGTGAACTGGTTCAAGAATCGCGGCCCCCCTGAACCGGTCGCGGAGGTGCTGTCGAAATTCGGATTCGCGACCGCGCCATAGCTGGCCTTGAGATCGATCCGGCCATTCAAACTCACGGAGGTGGTGCTGTCTATGGCCCCAAGTTGGTTGACGTTCTTACCCGCCATCCAGGTGCTGCCCGTGTAGGCTTCGATGATGCCGCTGTTGGTGGCGGTACCGCCGTAGGTGCCGACATCGCCGACCCACACGTCGAGTCCGCGGAGACTTGGATCGCTCCCATTATGCGCGGCCACCCCGACCTGCAAGCCGGCTGCTAGAATGGTTTGGCCGGACTCGGTGGAAATCGTGCCATTGTTAGTCACGTTGGGTCCGACCAGCATGATTCGTCCGCCGCTGCCGCCGCTGTCAGTCGGGCTTTTCAGGATGGCACCTTTTTGGACGGTGACGTCGCCGAATTTACCGGTCGATGCCGGTGGCAGTTCGGGTTTGAAATTGGGCGTACCGTCAGCTCCGCCCGGCACGCTGAGTCCTGAGAAGAGGAATTGA
>JAYTLO010000078.1:0-9935 GCA_043729385.1 Akkermansiaceae bacterium | reverse complement strand
ACTTCAGCATTGAACTGGAGGCGACGGCGGCGTTCTTCGGCGAAGCGGGCGAGTTCATCGGGGGTGAATTGCCGGGGCGGGCGCGGTTCCGTGAGGACTGGCTTGGGAATGTCGGGCAGGGTGGAGGCTTCGCCACGGAGAATGGTGAGGGTGCGGGAGTGCGCCGCCGGGACGGTGACGGCGGAGTCGATCCGCATGACGGGGACTTTTTTCTCAATGGGAGGGGCGGGTGGGACGAAGGCGGGGACCTCGAGAGAAGTCGGGATGTGAGTGCGAGCGGATATTGATCCTTTAAATGCGGCGTCAGTATTGGACATGTTGTCCTGAACGGGTTGAGCGTGAAGGAAGGCAATCGGTGAGCAATGACCCAATACGAAGAGGAGTGAGAATTTCATAGGAAACAAAAGAGGCGATAATCTGACTGGTTCCTATAGGAAACTAACACCAAAACGAATCAAGCTCTATTTTTAGCGGATTGAGTTTGGAGACGTCAGAGCAATTTTCCCACGCCCTAGTGGGGCAGTTAAAAGCCGCTAGGGAGGCACAAGGAATCTCCCAGTATGAGCTATCGAGACGCTCCGGCATTAGCCGCACGATGATTCATCATACGGAAAATCGGAGAAGGAATCCCACTTTAATAACCGCTTACGCTCTTGCCAGAGCTATGGATCTTGATTTTTCCATGCTTGCTGGGAAGGCGCAGAAAATTCTCGAAGGTCACTCGGGAAAGTCGGCAACTCCCGATTAGCCACAACTGCAAAGCGCGGAGCATTCTTCACAGCAAGCCTTTGCTCGACTCGCAGGGAAATCGAGTTTGTTTGTCGCCCCGAAACCCCAGTCCCATCGTGCTGTTTCTTCGTCTCAGACGATTGTTTGTCGGCCCTAGCGAGCGCGTCCTTGTTAGCCAACATGTTGGTGAAGCGCCACTCGACGGTGAACTCGTATTGGCTATTGCTCTTCTCCGTCCGCAGAAATCCGGCGGGAGCGCCGGTGCAAACGAGTAAGCCATCTTTCACAGACCAAGTCTGGTCCGCCGGGGCGCCGTTCTTCAAATACGAGACCCAGCCCTCAGTGTCCTTGCCGTTAAAGAGAGCGGTCTTCGCAGTGGGAGTCTCCGGCTCTGCGGCGAAGGCGAGGGAACAGGCGGCGGCGAAGAGGGTGGTTAGAACGGGGAGGCGAGGGTTTGCATTCATGGTGGGAAACTGATGGATACGGACTATTGATCAAGGCGAAATAAATTTCGCGGCCCGTGAGAACCGTCTAACTGACCGTGATCCGTTCCGCGACCGGGACGTGCTTGTTCAGCCATGCGAGGAAGAAGAACAAGCGCAGCCGCCACCAGACGGCGAATGATAGATCGGTGCGGCCGGCAAGCACGGAGTTGACGGCGCAGACGAGACCCCAGCGGTTGTAGGGCTGGAAGAAGAGCTGAGTGAAATGCAGCTTGTAGAAGTTTTCGATAAACTCCCAGTAGATGGCGATGCGCTTGCGGTTGTCCTTCTCGTAGCGCTTCATCGCGGATGTTAGAGGCTTGCCTGTTTCGAGTGCTTGGTGGATCGCCCGCGCACCTTGTTGGCCGCTAGTCATGGCTAACAGCACGCCGCTGGAAAACATGGGATCGATGAAACCTGACGCATCTCCCGCCCTCAGAACGCGGGGCGAGACGAGGCGTTCGTTCTTGTAAGAAAAATCTGCGATGACTTGCAGCTTATCGACGAGCTCCGCCGCCGGGAATCGCTTCTCCACCGCCGGGGTGGTTAAAACTGCGGCGTCGAAGGCTTCTTGCGGCGTCATGCCGAGCGCGTTGAAATCCGCAGCGTCGATGACGAGACCGACGCTCGTTTTGTTGGCCGCCAGCGGGATCAGCCAGACCCAAGATTTCTCGCGGCGGACGATGAGAATGTCCCCGCTTTCCTCGCCGGTCGGCATGTCCACTCCTTCGAAGTGGCCGAAGATGGCGATCTTACGATGCGCCTCGTAGTAGTTACGCTGCGATTCGCGGTTGGCGGTGAAATTGCCGAGGCCACTCGCATCGATCAGATAAGGCGCAGTGACTTCATGGGCGATTCCGTCCGCCGACTTGTAAGTCACGGCGACGTGGTCCTTCCCGACGCGGTGCTCTATCACTTGGCTTTCTTCGCGGACTTCGGCACCGTTTTCGCGAGAATGGTGGAGCAGGATATCGTCGAATTTCGCGCGTTCGACTTGGATGGCTTCGGGAAATTCCGTGAACGCGCCTTTCGAAAAATCCAGGCGATTGCCACGCGAGTCGTTGCCCATGATGAACTGGGCGGCGCGCTTTTTGGTGAAGCCGACGGTGGAAACTTTTTCCCACACGCCGAGATCGTCGAAAATTCTGCGATTATACGGCAGCAATGATTCGCCGATGTGGAAGCGCGGAAACCTTGCTTTTTCAAGGACTAACACCCGCCGCCCGGCCTGTGCGAGGGTGGTGGCGGCGGTCGAGCCAGCCGGACCACCGCCGATGACGATGACGTCCCATTGAGCTTCAGTTTCGGTCTGCATTGTTGGAAAACGGCGGCAGTATCGGCAATATCCCCGGCCATGCAATCGCGAGCTGACGGAATGTGACACACGGGAGATTGCATTTCCGAGGATCATGCCGACAATCGCGGAAATGCAGTCTGAGCCTTCTAACGAACCTACGGAAAATTACGATGTGATCGTGATCGGCGGCGCCCTATCAGGTGCGGCGACCGCCACCTTGCTGCTGCGGAAAAACCCCGGCATCCGCATTCTCATCATCGAGAAATCCGCGACGCTGAGCCGCCGGGTGGGTGAGGCGACGGTGGAGGTGAGTGCCTATTTCCTCGGTCGGGTGTTAGGGATGACGCAGTATCTCAACGATAGCCACATTTCGAAACAAGGGCTGCGGTTCTGGTTCGCGAATGACAAGGTGACCGCGCTGGATCAAGCCAGCGAGGTCGGGCCGCGCTACTTGGCACGGCTGCCGTCCTATCAGCTCGACCGCGCGTCGTTCGATGAAGAAGTGCTGCGCCGGGCGGAAGCGGCGGGGGCCACGGTTTTGCGGCCAGCGATTGTTTCGAACGTGCAACTCGTGCCCGGCGGTCGTCAGACGATGAACGTGAAACATGGCGAGCGGCGACTGGCTGTGAGTGCCCGCTGGATTGTGGATGCCTCGGGAGTCAATGCGCTGTTAGCTCGCAAGCAAGGATGGTGGCGAGCCAATACCGATCACCCGACGGCCGCTGTCTGGTCGCGGTGGCGGGGCGTTAAGGATTGGGACAGCCGCGAGCTGGCCGGAAAATTTCCGAAGTGGGCAGCGGCGGTCTATGGCACGCGCGGCACCGCCACGAACCATATCATCGGCGACGGTTGGTGGGCGTGGTTCATCCCGCTCAAAGGGGGCGATGTGAGCGTGGGCGTGGTTTACGATCAACGCCTCGTCGATTTCCCGCAGGATGGCGGCAAACTCGGTGATCGGTTGAAGAATTTCCTGATCAAACATCCCGTCGCTCGAGAGATGTTAGGCGAGGCGGAGTTTGTGGAGGAAGATATGCATCGGCGGAAAAATCTCGCCTATTCCAGCACGACTTACGCCGGCGACGGCTTCGCGCTCGTGGGCGACGCCGCTGCATTTATGGATCCATTTTACAGCCCCGGCATGGACTGGATTTCCTTCACCGCCAGCTCCGTGGCGGAACTCATCACCGAGCAACAAAAGGGTGCTGATATCACTGGCCGGATCGAAAAGCATAACTCCGATTTTACCACCAGTTATGCACGCTGGTTCAAGTCACTCTATCAGGACAAATATTACTACATGGGCGAGTTTGATTTGATGGAACTCGCCTTTCGCCTCGATCTAAGTTTATACTATTGGGGCGTGGTCGAGCCGGTGTTTAATACTGGAGAAACGGCCTTGCTCGCACCACCATTTTCGCCGCCGAGCGGGAAATTTTTTGCGGCGTTGATTGGTTGTTACAGTGGCCGCTTCGCCCGCATCGCGCGCAGGCGGCGGCGGCTAGGGATGCTGGGAAAAATGAATGATAACCGCCGCTCGCTCATTCCCGGATTTACCCTCGACCGCAGCGATACCAAGCGCCTTTTCTCCATGCTTGGCGAGTGGGCGAAGCTCGAACTCAAAGAAGGCTGGCGAAGCTGGGGGAAAGAAGCGGATGTTGCGGCACCGGCCCGCAGCAGCAATCTATCAGGTGTGCCTCCGCTGCCGCAGGGTCTCGATGCCCTCAGATAGCCTGCAAACTTAAGGTGCAGGAACCGGCGTGGGAACAGGCATATTTTGCGGCATTTGAATCTCGCCGCTCTGGATCTTGGCGACCATGGCCCCGCCATAGATGATATTTCCGACGATGGACAAGCCGATGCACACACTCCACAGCATCATGATTTTCTTGAGACCCAGAGTGCTCGATTTCATCCAGCCCCAGATAAAGGCCCACAAGCCGCAAAGAATCCCTAAAATACCAATTAACGGTTTCTCGTTCTGGAACATTTTGATGAGGACCATGATCCAGCATGCAAGTGATCCTAGGCTTCCGACTGCTAATAGAATGATTCCAATGATTAACATAATTTTATTTCGGTGGGAGGTTCAACAAGTGATGTGAGAAACATTTTTTTCCCGCATCATGTTGCGAAGCTAGCGGAACCCTATCAATCGGGTCAAGCTATAGATCGCCAAGCCACCAGCGACCCATCCGGCCCAGCGGGATCGTTGTTCTAACCGCCCGAGATGGTCCGCGAATTTTCCCCTCCACGGCTGTGGCAAGGCGACCCCGGCGCCGACCACTGCCCAAAATATCGCGAACACCGGGCCGAATGGATTCAAGCGCCAACTTTCCGCCCAATCTCCTCGCAGCAAGGAGAGGCAGGACCGCGTCATTCCGCAGCCCGGACAGGGCAATCCTAACACTTTCATCGAGGGACAAGGCATAACATCCCAACCGACGCGCGTGAATGCGAGATAGACCAACCCTCCGCCCGCCATCGCCAACCCCAGCTTCCGATCCCGGATCAGATAGGTTGCGAGTTCCCAGCGGCTGCCAGCTTCACGGGGAGTGTCAGCTTGCCCGTCCATGCAATTTCGGCTGGGTATTCATCTGCATGACCGCCAGCCAATCAAGATTCTGGATGGCACACAATGCGCTTTTGTTCGGGTTGTGGCCGCTTATGATCCTGCGATGATTCGACGACGTTTACTCCTAACTGCCGCCGCCTGTCTTCTGGCTTATGTGATGACCGGATGCAGCGAGAAATCCAAATCTACGGAAAAGGGCGCGGTGCTGCGCGTCGGGATGGACCTAAGCTATCCGCCATTCGAAATGCAGGACAAGACGGGCCAACCGGATGGTGTGAGCGTGAGGTTGGCGGAGGCGCTGGCCAAGCATCTCGGCCGCCCGCTGAAGGTCGTGCCAATGGATTTCTCCGGGCTGATTCCGGCGCTTAAAACAGGCAACATCGATCTGATCCTCTCCTCAATGACGGCCACCGATGAGCGGGCGCAGTCGATTGATTTTTCCACGCCCTATGCCTACACCGGCCTCGCGTTGTTGGTTAGAAAGAATTCGGACATCCAGTCGATTGATGATTTGAAAAAGCCAGGTCGCGCGATCACCGCCAAGGCTGGCACGACCGGTGAGACATGGGCGATCAAGAACCTAGCGGGTGCGAAGCGGGTGGTATTTGAAGACCAGACGGCGTGCGTGTTAGAAGTCGCGCAGGGCCGGGCGGATGCATTCATCTACGACCAACTCAGTATCTATAAATACGCTGAGGAAAACCCAGCCACGACGCGGGGCTTGTTGAAGCCGTTTGTCGAAGAGTCTTGGGCGCTCGGAGTCGCGAAAGGGCAAGGAGAATTGTTAGCGCAGGTCAATGCTTTCCTCGCCGAGTTCCGCAAGCAGGACGGCTTCGGGAAACTCGGCGAACGCTATTTGAAGGACGAGAAAAAGTTCCTCGAAGCGCAAGGCATTCCATTCATCCTGAGGTAATGTCGCGCCGCCAGTTAGTTTCTAACGCACTTGTCGCCCTCGCGCTTGTCGCCCTGTTCGGCTGGCTTTGCACGGCGGTGTTCGCGTTGTTAGGCACGCAGACGGACTGGTCGAAGGCGTGGGAATACCGCGAAACGCTGTGGCGCGGGTGGTTGGTGACGTTACAAATTTCCTTCGCGGCGCTGATCGGAAGCATCTTCTTCGGGCTGTTGTTTATGCTCGGGCAACGGTCGCCGCTGGTGGTTGTGCGTTGGACGTGCCGCGCGTTTTTGGAGTTTGTTAGAGACACGCCGCTGCTAGTGCATCTGCTGTTCGGCTACTTCGTGATCTTCGCGCCGCTGATCGCGCGACCGCTCGGCGAGCGGGGATTTGATGACAAGCTAATCATCGGCGTGTTGCTGCTATCGGTTTTCGAAGGTGCCTATCTCGGCGAAATCCTGCGCGGCGGGGTAGAGAGCATCCCGCGCACGCAGTGGGAAAGCGCGCGCGCAGTGGGGTTCAGCCCGTTCCAGGTTTACCGTTATGTGATTTTCCCGCAGGCGCTGCGGCGGGTGCTGCCAGCGATGGCGGGATTGTTCGTCTCGCTAATCAAGGATTCGTCGCTGCTCAACGTGATCGGGGTGGCGGAGTATTTCTATAACACCAAGAATTTCATCTCCCGTTCCTACGCCGGACTTGAAGGCTACGTCCCACTCGCATTGGGATATCTCATCCTAACACTCCCGGTCGCGTGGTTGTCGCACTGGCTGGAAAAACGCTTCCGCCATGAAACTTGAAGTCACCGGCCTGACGAAATGCTACGGCAAGACCCGCGCACTCGACGGCCTCACGCTGCCAGTGGAAACCGCGCGAGTGCTGGTGCTGATTGGTCCCTCAGGCGGCGGAAAAAGCACGCTGCTGCGCGTGCTCGGCGGATTGGAAACTGCCGACGAGGGGACGGTCGTGATCAACGGCAACCGGCTTCTAGCAGACCCCGCCGCGCTCCAGACGTATCGCCGGAAAAACGGCTTCCTGTTTCAGCAATTCAACCTGTTTCCCCATCTGACCGCCCTGCGCAACATCGCGCTGCCCTTGGAGAAAGTGCATGGCCATTCCCCCGCAGAAGCCTTGGCGATGGCGAAGCAGGCGCTTGACCGCTTCAGCCTGCTCGATCACGCGGACAAACTTCCTGCCCAACTTTCCGGCGGCCAGCAACAACGGGTTGGCATCGCCCGCGCTGTGGCGCGGCAGCCGGAAATTTTGTTTCTCGACGAACCCACCTCTGCGCTCGATCCGGAAATGACGGCCGAAGTCCTCGAACTCATCCAAGAACTCGCGGAGGCCGGTCAGGACATCATTCTCAGCACGCACGAAATGGGGTTCGCCCGCGCCGTGGCGGATCAAGTCGCGTTCGTGGCAGCGGGGAAAATCGAGGAAGTTTCGCCGCCGGCGAGTTTGTTCGATGCACCGAAGTCCGCGCTGTGCCAGAGGTTTCTGTCGCGGGTGATGCGATATTGAAGCGTGGCAGTGGTTTTCAACCGCAAGCCTTAGATAGACTGACGAGGCATGGCGGTTGAAAACCGCCGCCACGGATTTTTAAAAACTTCCCCCGCGCGCTTCAATTACCTTGCAAACCCTCCCCCCGGACGCTTTCTTCCGCGCTCAACCTCAAACCTAGGACGGTCCGGCGGACGCTGGATCCATCCCCTACGACCATGGCCGACACTAAAGTAATCAACGAAAAAGACTATCAACTCCACGAAGGAGACACCGGCAGCGCCCCTTATCAAGTGGCTCTCCTCACCAAGCGGATCTTCCATCTCACGGACCATCTGAACATCCACAAGAAGGACTTTTCCTCACGTCGTGGGCTCCTCACCTTGGTTTCCCAGCGCCGCAAGTTGCTGGATTACATCAAGAAGGGCTCTGAGGAAAAATACCAGCAGATCATCGCTGGCCTCGGACTCCGCCGCTAAGCTAATTTCGCAAATGCAGCCACGGGAAGTTCCCGTGGCTGTTTTGCAAAGCGGTCCGGGCACTCGAATCTTCCGCCCGGTTCGCCAGACTCATCACTCCGCAGCCGCCTATTTGCGCGCTGCGGAATTTGTCTGAAAACGATGAATGCCTGCGCCGCATCCCGTTGCTCAGGCCGTACGCACTGAAAAAAGAAAACAAACACTGATTATGAATATCCATACACTCACGGCCGATGTCGGAACTAACCCGATGACGTTCGAAACCGGCAAAATTGCCAAACTCGCCGATGGCGCCGTCACCGTCCGCTGCGGCGACACCATCATCCTCGTCACCGCCGTTTCCTCCACCAAGGTGAAGCCCGGCCAGACCTGGTTCCCACTTTCCGTGGAATATAAGGAAAAAGCCACCGCTGCCGGCGTCTTCCCAGGCGGCTACTTCAAGCGCGAAGGCCGCCCTACCGAAAAGGAAATCCTCACCTGCCGCATGACGGACCGCCCACTGCGGCCGCTTTTCCCAAAGGGTTACCTCTACGAAACCCAAATCGTCGCCATTCTTCTTAGTGCCGATGGCGTGAATGACTCCGACATCCTCGCGATGAACGGTGCCTCCGCCGCCCTCTGCCTTTCCGACATCCCCTTCGCCGGCCCGATCGGTGCGGTGCGCGTCGGTCGCGTTGATGGACAATTCCTCATCAACCCGACCCACGACGAGCGCGCTGAAAGCGACCTCGACCTCATCTACGTCGGCGACAAAACCAACGTCATCATGATCGAAGGCCAAGCCGACGAACTTCCGGAAGACGAGTTCATCAAGGCTCTCCATTTCGCCCAAGCCGCCGTCGTCAAACTTGTCGCCGCCCAGGAAGAACTCGCGAAACTCGCCGGCAAGGAAAAGCGTTCCTACGAACTCACCGTCGCCAAGGAAAACCTCCTCGAGATCGCCTACGAAATCGCCGGTGACCGCATCGAAGCCGCCATCTACGCACCCTCGAAAACCGAGCGCGCCAAGAAAGTCGGCGCTCTCCGCGACGAAGTCGAAAAGGCCATTAAGGAGCGCGCTCCCGAAGCGACCGACTTCGACGTCGAGCAAGCCTTCGAGTACCTTCAGAAGAAGGCGTTCCGCATTTCCATCATGGAAAAAGGCGTCCGCGCCGACGGACGTGCAATCGGTGACCTCCGCACTCTCTACGGAGAAGTCGGCACTCTGCCACGCGTGCACGGTTCCGCCATTTTCTCCCGCGGAGAAACCCAGGCGCTCGCCATCACCACGTTGGCTCCTGCTGATGAGAAGCAACATTTCGACAACTACGCCGGTGGCGAAGACGAAAAGCGCTTCATCCTCCATTACAACTTCCCTCCATTCTCCGTCGGCGAATGCGGTCGCATGGGTGGCATCAACCGCCGCGAAATCGGCCACGGCTCGCTTGCCGAGCGCTCCATCGAGCCTGTCATCCCTGACGAAACCGTCTTCCCTTACGCCATCCGCGTTTCCTCGGAAGTCATGGAATCCAATGGTTCCACCTCGATGGCCTCCGTTTGCGCGGGCGTCATGGCGCTCCTCGACGCCGGTGTCCCGCTCATCCGCCCGGTCGGTGGTATCTCTGTCGGCCTCGTCACCGAAAACAATCCGGACGATTCGATGAAGTCCTACAAAATGCTGCTAGACATCATCGGTTCCGAGGATTTCTACGGCGACATGGACTTCAAGCTCTGCGGCACCAGCGAAGGTGTCACCGGCTATCAGCTCGACCTCAAGCTCGCCGGCCTCCCGCTCGCGATGCTTGAAGAAGCGATTCACATCGCCAAGGCCGGCCGCACCGCCATCCTTGAGAAAATGGCCGAGTCCATCGTTGAGCCCAAGCCGCTCAGCCCGCACGCCCCGCGCATTGTTTCCGTCAAAATCCCAGCAGACCGCATCGGCGAGCTCATTGGGCCAGGCGGCAAGAACATCAAGGGCATCCAGGCCGAGTCCGGCGCCGAGATCAAC
>JAYTLO010000077.1:0-79628 GCA_043729385.1 Akkermansiaceae bacterium | reverse complement strand
CACGGGGGGAGGCAGTGCCTACGGTATGTTACGGGGCGTGTGGTATCCATTTCTGGTTTGAAGGTAAAGGAGTTAAATCAGATGGCGGATTCTGCCGATACAAATTCGAGAGGATTCCTAAAAGGTAAAGATTTCCTTGATGTCCACGAACAGGCGCTTATGGGTCTCTCCCAAATTGAAACCCATTCCCAAAAAATTCATGAGATTCCCAACTGCTGCCAAAATCGCCGGACTACTTTCACTCCTTGCAATCACGGCCCATGCCGCCCCGCCGGCCATGGTCCAAATTCTGGTCAAACCCAAGGGCTCGATGTCTGAGGCGGCGCTCAGTGCGATCCTCACCTTCCGGGGAGCTGCCCAAACGGGAGCTGTCCCGGCTATCGGCGTCCGTGTGATCCAAGTCCCCACGGCGGCCGCCGAGCACCTGCTGACGGCGTTGCAACGCAATGCGGATGTCGAATACGCCGAACCCGATTACACCGCCGAGGCCGTGGGAACGGCCAACGATCCCTACTTCACGCAAGGATCCGAGTGGCATCTCGCGAAAATTCAAGCCCCGGCCGCGTGGGACGTGACCACCGGAGATTCCAACCTGATCGTTGCGGTGGTGGACAGCGGGGTGCGCGCCTCGCATCCGGATCTCGCCGGGAAGGTACTCGCGGGCTACGATTTCGTGGCCAACGATAACGACCCCACCGATGAAAACGGCCACGGCACCGCCGCCGCTGGGGTGGTCTCTCCCGCCAGTAACAACCAATTGGGGGTCGCCGGAGTCACCTGGGCCAACCCGATTCTGCCGGTCCGCGTCCTCGATGCGGCCGGATCCGGGAGCTATTCCGCGATCTGCAACGGCATCACCTACGCCGCCGACCGTGGTGCCCGCGTGATCAACCTCAGCTTGGGCGGAACTTCGTCGTCCACTGCGCTGCAGGACGCCGTCAACTATGCTTGGAACAAAAAGTGCGTTCTCATCGCCGCAGCGGGAAACAACGGCAACAACGTGACGTTCTATCCGGCCGCCTGTAACAACGTGGTCGCTGTCTCCGCCACCGATACCGCCGATGTCCGCCCGACTTGGTCGAACTATGGAAGCTATGTGGATGTCTCCGCGCCGGGTGTGGATATACTCACACTTTATGGCGCGGATCAATATGCTGCATGGAGCGGAACCTCCTTTTCCAGTCCGGTGACTTCCGGCGTGGTGGCCCTGATGGCATCGGCGAATCCCGCTCTCAGCAACGCCCAGCTCGTGGACCTGCTGCTGAAAAACAGCGATGATATCGGCGCGGTCGGCTACGATGTCTACTATGGAAATGGTCGCGTGAACGCCAGCCGCGCGGTAGCCGCCGCCAAGGCTTTGGTCAGCTCGCTCGATACGACAGCGCCTGTCGCTTCCGTCCTCTCGCCGACGGAGGGCACCGTGGTCAGGTCTCCCTCGCAACGGATCGACGTGAAGGGAACGGACAACGTCGGGGTCACTCGCATCGAAGTTTACGTCGATGGAAAACTGCTCGGAAACAGCAGCGCTGCCACCGCATCGTTTACCTGGAACACCCGCAAGGTCGCTTCCGGCTGGCACCAGATCCAGGCCGTTGCCTACGATGCTGCCGGAAATGCGGGGACTTCCGCGGTCACCACCGTCAGAAAATAATTCAGCGCTTCATGGGAACCAAGTCGGACAGCCGTCTTGGTTCGATTCCAATGACCCGTCACCCGCGGCGGTTAGTCTCCCGGCAGGCTTTTTCAAATCCCTTCTCAACAAGGTCACCAACCGTGCGAAAGTCGATTGGGACGATCTTAAGACCGATCCCGTCAGCTCCGATCCCGGCATCGGGCTCACTACCTCGGTCATCGACGAACTCCGCGACCTCGGCCGCCACCTGGCTGGCGAGGTTGTTGGGGAGCACTCGGATCTTCGGCATCTCCGGATGAGAAAAGACACCGGACTTCTAGACACAAGACAAGCTTCCGCGCATGAGGCCGCGCCTGCCGAGGTCATCCCACGCCGCCGGTCGAAGTCGGCAGCGAGAATGTCAGGATGAACTCGCAAAAAACTTCGGGTTCGCTGCGCACGTCGATGTCGCCACCATAGTCCATCATGATGTGGTGGGAGATCGCCAGGCCCAGTCCCATGCCGGCTCCCACATCCTTGGTGGTGAAAAAAGGGTCGAAAATGTGCCCCAGGATCTCGGCGGGAATTCCCCGCCCGTTGTCCCGGATCCTGAGGATCACCTGCTGGCCATCGCAGGTCGCAGTGCAAGTGATGCCGGGGGAAACCCCAGGCTCGTATTGCTTGGATTGCATGCCATCGAGCGCGTTCTGGACGATATTGATGAGAACCTGCACCACATTGTTGGGGTCGCCACGGACGGTGATCGCATCCGGGACATCCACCTGGATGCTCACCTCGTCCTTTAACACATGGGAAAAGAAGCGCAGCGATTTCTCCAGCACCGGCTTCAACTCGAAAGTCTGGGAGGGATCGTCCGTGACCCGCGTGAAGCCGCGCAAATCCGAGACAAGGCGGACCACCCGGGTGATTCCGTCCTCCACGTCCTGCAGGATTTCCAGGTAATCCCCGCGACTTGCCTCCGCCACATCCGCGGAATTTCGTTTCAACAGGTAAACTCCCTGGCTGGCGAAGTTGAGTGGATTGTTGATCTCATGAATGAGGCCGGCGCACATCCGCCCGAGGGAGACGAGCCGGTCATTGCGCATCAGCAAGGTCTTCACCTCCCGCACCTCTTTCAACGCGGCTTGGAGCAGGCCGGTTTTCTCGACCATGGCCGCATCGTACTGCTTGCGGTGCGTGATATCCGTCGCGGTTCCGGTCACCCGATAGATCCGACCCTCCTCGTCGCGGATGGGATAACCACGGTCCCTGATCCAGCGCACGGTGCCATCCGGCCGGAGGATCCGGTATTCCGTGTCCCACCCTCCTTCCGCGTGTTGCGTGAGATCCTCCAGGACGCGGTCACGGTCCAGCGGATGGAGCGATTCCAGAAACGATCGAGGGGATTGATAAAGGCTCTCGCAGCTACGGTCCCAGATCCGCTTGTAGGCTTCGTTGACGTAGAAAATCGTGGTGATCCCGGGGTCGCTGAGCCAGATCACATCGGCATTGTTATCGGCGATGAGGCGGAATTTCTCCTCGCTCTCGCGCAGCGCCAGTTCCGCCACCTTCCGGCCGGTGGTGTTGAGGTGGGTGATAACGGCCCCGCCTTCGCCGCGGACCAGCGGGGAGACGTTCATGTTGAACCAGCGATGCTCGCTCGGCGAGTCGCAGGGATACTCGTATTCATAGGTGGACTGCTTCCGCTCCAGCACGTTCCGCACGCCTTTCGCCACGTCCTGCACTTCATCGCCCATATCCGGGACGGCCTGCCCGCACACATTCAGGTAGTTGGTGCCCACACCGGTCAGGGCGTCATCGCTGCCGTTTTGCCGAGCGAAAGAATCCCAACTCTCGTTGGTCGCGATGAGCGTGCCATCCCGGTCCACGACCGCGATGTTCGCCATCATCGAGTTCAGCACCGCTTTGCTCAAGGCATCGCTGTCGCTCAAGGCCCGCCGCGCGGCGTATTCCTCCGTCACATCCCGGAAGACCTGGACCACACCGATCACTTTCGCCGCCTGATCCCGGACGGGGGCCGCGCTGCAGGCGATGTGGCGCCGCGTCCCGTCACGACCGATGATCGAGCTTTCGCGGGCCGACCCATAAATCCGACCCGATGCCAGGACCTCGTCCACCGGATTGACCCCGGTCACGCCAGCCTCCCCTTCTCCGCCGGCGATTCGAAAAACCTCGCCCGCCGGCCGACCCAGCGCCTCGACCCGATCCCAGCCAGTCAGCTTCTCGGCGATGGAGTTCATCCCCGCGATCCGCCCTTGGGCATCCGTCGCCAGCACCCCGTCGCCAATGGATTGAAGCGTCACGGCAAACCGCTCCTCGCTCTCGTTCAAGGCTTCCGCGGCCGCCCTCATTTCCGTGACATCGCGGGCGGCGGCGTAGAGCGTCCCGTCCGCCTGCGGCATGATATGCCACTCCAGGATCTTCCATGAGCCGTCCTTGCACTGATAGCGGTTCTCGAAGTGCGTCGTCGGCTGGCCGATGGCGAGTTTCCTCATTTCCGCGATCGTCGCCTCCCGATCATCCGGGTGCACCAGGTGGCAGAACGGTAGCGCGACCAGTTCCCCGGCACTCCAGCCCAGCGTCCGCGTGAAGGCAGGATTCACTTGGTGGAAATTCCCGGCTGTGTCCGCGATGGTGAACAGGTCCAGGGAGCATTTGAAAAAACAGTCCCGCTCGGCTTCAGCCGCCCGGCGCAGCTTGTGATGGCGCAGCACCAGCCAGAAGACCGCCCCCAGCAGCGGCACGCTCAGCACCGAGCTAACTAAGTTCAGGAGCAGCATATCCATCTCGGCCCCGGTCCTCTCGGTGCCAGCTACCTGCGCCGCCTTTTCCATGGAGTCCAGGTGCTTCCAGTTGACCACCGCGATGCCGGCGAGCATCGCCAAGGTCGCGGCGCATCCCGCACGCAGAAGCTTGTTGGAAATGGGTTTCAAGTCATTGCCTTTCCGGGTTTTTTCCGAACGTGGAAACGTCTAATCTATCAAGTCAGCGTCCGGACGCAACGACATTTAAAACTCCGCATTCCGCACTCGCCACTCCACCTTTCCCCTTCCTAGTCTCCCGCCACATGGCTGGCTTTTTCAAATCCTTACTCAACAAAATCACCAACCGCGCGGAAGTCGATTGGGACGACCTCGAGTCTGATCTCATCAGCTCGGATCTCGGCATCGGCCTCACCACTTCCATCATCGACGAACTCCGCAACCTTGGCCGCGAGGTTTCCGGCGAAGATGTGGTGGAAGTCACCCGCGATCAGCTTTCCAAGCGGCTGCCCGACAATTTCCTCCCTCCCACCCCGCGCGCCGACGGGAAACCGTTTGTCATCCTCGTCGTCGGCGTGAATGGCACCGGCAAAACCACTTCCTCCGCCAAGCTCGGGCTGTGGCTGACGAAACGGAAACGCACAGTCATCCTCGCCGCCGCCGACACCTTCCGCGCCGCCGCAGTCGAGCAACTCAAGCGCTGGGGCGAGCAACTCGACCTCACCGTGGTCACGGGAAATCCCAATGCCGACCCCTCGTCCGTCTGTTTCCACGCCCATCAAAAGGCCATCGCCGCCAAGACCGAATTCCTCATCTGCGACACCGCCGGGCGCATCCACACCCGCCACAATCTGATGGAAGAGCTCGGGAAAATCCGCCGCACGCTTGCCAAGCAGGATGAAACCGCGCCGCACCTCACCTTGTTAGTTGTCGATGCCACCACCGGCTCCAACGCGCTCAACCAAGCGAAGGAATTCCACAAAGCCAGCCCGCTGGATGGACTCATCGTCACCAAGCTCGACGGCTCGGGAAAAGGCGGCATCGCCGTGACCATCCACGACCAGTTAGGAATTCCACCGCGCTTCCTCGGCACCGGCGAGGAACCCGAAGCGTTTTCGATCTTCGAGAAAACCGCGTTTTTGCAGGAGATTTTGTGAGACTCGCGTGAAAGCTAAAGTGGCTGATGACCGTGCCACCGTAGCCGCCGCTGGCAGAGGGAAGCTCTGCCACGCGAAGAGCTCCGCACCGCATCCGGCAGAGCCGGATCTGCCACGGGCGCGAGCAAAGCTTCGCGCACTTCTGAGGTGCTTCACTCCGGCAACGCGAAGACCGGCGGCTTGCCGCCCCAGATCGGGTGAGCCGAGTCTAGCAGGTTTCTCCCGTCCAACATCACTTCCCCAGATTTTCGATCAATGGACATGGATCTAACGCTGTTATCCGTCCACAGGACCACCGCCTTGCCGCTGAAAGGCTGCGGGTCGAAGCGGGTGGTGCCGGGGATGAATGGAGTCATGGCAATCGGACGAGAAACTTTGTCCTTGGTGACCAAATTCTCGATGTAGGCAAACCCACACTCGCCCTGTTCCAAGGCGTGTTCGCCGTCTATCAGGTTATCCGGTTTGTGAATCCCGGGGATGTGGGCGTAGAACATTTTTTCCGATTGCGCCATCCCAGAGCGGATTAGTTGGCGGAAGCGGGCGTTGGAAGAGTTGCCAGAAATTTTCGGAGTCGTGGTCGCATCGGCGACAGCCGTTGCGGTGGCATCATCAGGGTAGCTGCCGTATTCCGTCTCAAACTCAAATAGCAACAGCCCGATTTGCCGCGCATTGCTGATCGCTTCCGTTTGATTTGCCTTATTGCGCTGACGGATGACCAGCGGAGCCATCAGCCCTGCGAGCACGGCGATGCCGAGGGTGCAAAACCCGAGATAACCGGTCACCAAGCCCGCGATGGCAAGACCGCCGCCGGATTGGGTGCCTGCGGAGCGTTTGATTTTTCCCAATGCAAGATGGCCGCAGATGACGGCGGGAATGGCAGTTAGACCCGCGAGGAACACAGCCAAGATTCCGAGAACCAAGCTCCAGATCGCAAGACTGGAGGTCCTGGCTGCCGCTGGATGGGCTGCTGCGAAACCCGGCAAGCCGTCGCCGATTCCCGGGACAGTGGACAATGGCAGCCATCCAGTGGCACCTTCATACCACGCCAGTTCTGCTAGCTGATAGGTTCCGTTGGCGAGATCGGCCCGCACTTGGTCCACGGTGAATGGCCCGCATTGCTGGCCTAGGTGTTGGATAAATATCTGCATGTTAGAAATTGGTGAGGTCAAGCACGTCACTCGTTAGAGTGCGGATCGCTGCCAGTCACCGCAAGATGAAAGTCGCACCACTGAGGCGGGTGGTTCTTTTGCTTGATTTGAGAACTCCGGCGAAGATGCTCGCGCAAATCAAATCCATCATGCGCCTCCCCATCCTGCTCGCCCTCGCCTTCACCGCGAATCTATCCGCCGCCCCGATTCCTGATGCCGCTTATGAAAAAGGCCTCGCGATCGGTTGCCAAGCCTACTCCTTCAAGGAATTCAGCGCCTTCGAGGCCATCGCGAAAACCAAGGAGGCTGGCGGCACGATCATCGAGTTTTACCCCGGCCAGAAGCTTCGCCCGGACTCTGCGAAGGACGAAGTGGTCTCGCACAATTCGAGCGACGCCGTCGTCAAAGCGCTCAAGGACGAGTGCGCCCGCCAAGGGATTTTCCCGGTCAACTACGGCGTGGTGAAAGCGAACAACGCCGCCGAGATCACCAAGATCATGGAGTTCGCTAAGAAAATGGGCCTCTACTGCGTCTGCACGGAGTCCGCCGAACTCATCGCGGATTGGGAAAAAGCGGTGAAGGAATTCGACATCAAAGTCGCCTTCCACGAGCACGGCGGCTCAATGGCAAAACCCGACTACAAGGTGTGGCACCCGCTCTACATCCTCGGCGTGGTCGAGAGCCGCGATCCGCGCGTGGGCGCTTGCGCCGACCTCGGCCACTGGTGCACGTCCAACCTAAAGCCCATCGACTGCCTGCGCATTCTCAAGGGCCGCGTGATCAGCGTGCATCTCAAGGACAAGTCCGAGTTCGGTGAGAAAGGTGTGGTCGTCCCTGCCGGGAAGGGAGTCGTCGATGTGGCCGCGTGCATCGCCGAGTTAAAGAAGCAAAATTTCAAAGGCCACTTCTCGATCGAGCATGAGAACGATTGGAAAGACAGCGTGCCCAAGATCAAGGAAAGCGTCGAGTTCACGCGTGCCGAGTGGGCGAAGTAAGGCCGGCTGGGGACACGAAATTGCATGAAGTCTCGAAGCGCTTTGACACCGCCTGTCAGATGCGGCACTTTCGGTTCCATGCAAGCCATGCAATTCGAACAATCCGTCGTTTCCATTTTGAAGCGCGACAAAAGATTCGATCCTCATGCCTATTTTTTCCTCAAGGATGCCTTGGATTTCACGCTGAAGCGGATCGCCGAGTCTAACGGCGGCCAAGCGCGCCATGTCAGCGGGCCGGAGTTGTTAGTCGGCTGCCGAGATTACGCGTTGGAGCAATTCGGGCCGATGGCATCCACCCTGATGAGCGAGTGGAGCATCCGCAAATGCCAGGACTTGGGCGACATGGTTTTCCACCTCATCGAGGAGCAAGTGTTCGGCAAACAAGACTCAGACAAGAAGGAAGATTTCTCTGAGGTGTTCGATTTCCAAGCCTCGTTGATCACGCCGTTCGTGCCAGCGAAGCGCCGGGCTGTTAGCCTGGAAAAAGTGACTCGCGGCGAGCGCGCGGTTTCCTAAGAGGCCGTCTGAAAATTCTGGTTAGAATGGCTTTTACGTAAATGGCAGCGGGCAAAATGCCCGCGCCACAGTGGCCCGGGCATCCTGCCCGGAGCCTGTCCACGCGCACTCTCACAATTTACAGGCAGCCTCTAACTGTCCTCTAGCGGCGGCGGCACATTCGGCATCGGTGGCGGCATCCACTTCGGAGCTTTGGGCGTGAGATCCATCCGCACGGCGATGATCGCAAGGCCAACCAATCCCAGCGCACCGCCCCAGCCGACGGTGATCGCGGTCACTAGCCCGAGGACGAACGGGGCGAACACCATCAGCCCGAGGATCATCCCGCTGGGGTTCATTTCGTAAGCCAAGACGGACAAGCGCAACCGCGAGCGGGCGAGCGCCAAGCCGACCAGTGTGTAGGCGACCACAGCCGTTAGAGCGGTGATGTGATAGAGCCAGCCGCAGCCCTTGGTCTGCGCGCCGATGCCGAATAGCGGCGCGGCACAGCCCGCGAGCATCGATAGCAAAAACAGCGCGAGCACCGCCACCCGCACGCCGATCCGCTTGAAGGCGGACGCGCCGATCGCCCCCGCGCTGATCATCGCGGAGCCGCCTAACACCGTTCCCGCACAGGCCGCCTCATGCCACCACTCGATGCCGCCGACCATGTAGCGCACCACCACATACGGCAGCAGGGAAACAAACGTTAGAGCGCAAAGTCCCCACAGCGTGATGAATTTCCCGTTAACGACTTTCCAGCGGTCCAGCTTGGTGAGCAGGAGCAATTCATGATTTCCCTCCTCGAGTTCTTGGCCCATCAGGATCACCCCGCCCAGCGGCATGATGACGAGGCAGACCGCGGCGACGACCATCCAAAATGGGCCGGATGTCCCTAGCAGCCAGAGGTTCAACATGCCGGCATAGGGGGTGCTCTCCGCCGCGTGACCTAACTGGAACTCCACCGCCATCGCCACCACGGCGAACAACTGGATGGCTAGAAACGGATAGACGAAACTGCCGCGGCGCAGGCTCTGCCTCAGCTCCTTCGCCGTCATCGGGTCGAATCCCTCAGGCAGATCGTTTTTCCATGCAGATTCCAATGCAGGGAAAACGTGGCAGCTCGTTTCTCGCAGCGCAAGCCACTGGACGGGTGACGGCTTCTGCGTATCTTCACGCCATGGCTATCGAAACCCGCAACGTCCTTGGATCTGTCCTGCAAACCTGCTCGCTCGAGCCGCTCACGGGCTGGAATCGCGACGGTTGCTGCCGCAGCGGCGCAGGAGACCACGGCGTGCATGTGGTCTGCGTGCGAGTGACCCAGCCGTTTCTCGATTTCTCCAAACTCAATGGCAACGACCTGAGCACGCCCCGTGCGGAATACGGCTTCCCCGGCCTCAAGCCGGGAAATCAATGGTGCCTATGTGCCGCCCGCTGGCAGGAAGCCTTCGAAGCCGGGTTCGCGCCCGCCGTGGTGTTAGAGGCGACTCACGAGTCGGCGTTGGAGTTCATCGACCTAGCGAACTTGAAGCAGCATGCTTGTTAGGCTGGGCAGTCCGCGTTTCCAAATAGCGCCAGCACAGCCAAGCCAGTCCCCACGAGGTGAAGCCGAAGACGGCCAGCCGCAGCACTTGCCAAGGTCCAGTTAGAAGCCACAACCACGGCAGCGCAAAGCCTAGGAACAACGGCACCGGCGTGTGAAATAGATACAAGCCGAAACTCAAGCGGCCAATGTGTTGGACCGCCGGATGATCCAAGATTTTTTCCCGCACTCCGCCGAAGCCCGCCAACGTGGCCGAGATCAGTCCCGCGAAAGCGACCGAGACCAACGGCTGCTGGAGGTAGCGGAACCCTTCTAACGTTCGCCCCATTTCATGAGAACCGTAGATCACCGCGTAGCCGAAAAATGCGAGCCACGCCGCGCGTGTTAGACGCTTGTCGCCCACCTTCATCCCCCGCTCCAGCGCGAGGGCCAGCAAGGCACCGACGCCGAAATAATCCATCGCCGTGGCGGTGATCGCCTCGCTGTGGTGGATTTCAGGAAACCACTGCGCGAGGATCATGCGGGACACCGGGGCGAGGGCCACGAAGGCGACGAACACCGGCCCTAGCAGTTTCCTCGGGATTCCGAAAACCACTAACGGCCAGAACAGATAGAACTGCACTTGGAGCGCGAGCGTCCAGTAATGCGCCGTCCCCGATGGCCACCTGTCCATGTAGGCCATGTGGAAATTCGAGAGATGCCCGAAGTAGTAAAACACATGCTCGCGGATGTCAGGTGCCCCGACGGCGATGGCGAACAACATCGCCGTATAACAAGGCAGCAAGATCCGGAGGAGCCGTCGCTTTTGGAAATGCAAGTAGGCCTTGGTCCGCCAGCTCTTGCCCCGGCTCTCCGCCGCCGTGCGCTCGTGCAACAAGATGCGGGTGATCAGGAAGCCAGTTAGAGTTAGTAAAAAAAACAGCCCGATTTCAAACGGCCATGGCCCCCGCCAACTTGGAGGCACCCAGTGTTGCCACATCACTCCCAGCACCGCAAAGGCCCGCCAACCGTCGAGTTGAGTATTTCGAATCGCCGCCAAATCCGGCGCAGGCTGTCATGGGGACGACGCTGGCGGCAAGTGCAATGGCGAAGTGCGGACTATTCAAGATTGCGCATCACCCGGCGGGTCGTATGATCCCGATATGATCGCACTTGAAGAAATTCAACAAATGCCACTGCGTGAAAAGCTCTTCGTGATGGAAGCGATTTGGAACGATCTTTCCCGCGATGAGAGGGATGTGGAAGTGCTCCAATGGCACAAGGATCTTCTCGACGAACGCGAGCAACTCGTGAAGGAAGGCAAGGCTGCATTCATCGACTGGGAGGACGCCAAAAAGCAAATCAGCGAAGGCATTCAATGAAGCTGCAGATTCTCGATCTCGCGATGGATGACCTCATCAAGGATTACGATTTCTACGAGCGATCAGAGCGTGGGTTAGGTGATTACTTCCTGACCAATTTGTATTCCGATATTGAAAGCCTCATGGTGTTTGGAGGCATTCATCGCAAAGCTTACCACGAATTCCACCGCGCGATATCCAAGCGATTCCCGTTTGCGATCTACTACACAGTCGAGAATGAAATCATACAAATACGATCGGTCGTGGATTGCCGGAGAAGACCATCATGGATTCGAGAACATCTCAAGGATGCCTAGTCGTTGGGGCAACTTCTGCGTCAGCCGCGAAGGGAGGAGACCTCCCTTCCCTTGAGATTTCAGCTCTCGAAATAGGTGTAGCCTGCCAAACCTTCGCGGAAGAGGTCGAGGATCTCGCGGCGTTCTTTGGGGGAGATGCGGCCTTCGGTGACGGCTTTCTCGGCGAAGGTGCGGAAGCGACTGACGAGTTCTTTGGGATCGAACTCCACATAGCTGAGCACGTCGGCCACGGTGTCGCCCTCGACCTCGTGGGTGTAAACGGGTTTGCCTTTCTCGAGGTGGACGCCGACGACGTTGGTGTCGCCTAGCAGGTTGTGGAGATCGCCAAGAGTTTCCTGATAGGCTCCGACGAGGAAGACGGCGAGGTAGTAGGGCTCGCCTTGGCGGAAGTCGTGGAGAGGTAGTACTTTGGCGACGTCTTCCTTGTCGATGAAGCGGTCGATCTTACCATCGCAATCGCAAGTGATGTCGGCGAGGACGGCGCGGTTGCGAGGTTTTTCACCGAGCCGGTGGATGGGCATGACGGGAAAGACTTGGTCGATGGCCCACGAGTCGGGGAGGGATTGGAAGAGCGAGAAATTTCCGTAGTAAAAATCGACGAGAGTGGAGGAGAGCTCGCGGAGGTCTTCCGGGATGTCGTCGTCGAGATCGGCGATGAGGTTCGAGATGCGTGTTAGAATGTGCCAGAACCATGCCTCGGCGAGGCCGCGCTCGCGGAGGGTGGCGGCGCCGTAGAAGAACTGGGCGCGCATTTGGTCGCGGTAATACATGGCATCGTTGAAGCACTCTTGGAGATTCTTCTTATTGATGACCTTGTTGACCTCGATGATGTTCATGAGGTTTTGTGGCGCGTTCTCCGGGATCGGCGGAGTTTCCTCGCTGGTCTGAGCAGTGGTGACGTCGAGGATATTAAAAACGAGGACCGAGTAGTAGGCGACGACGGCGCGGCCGGACTCGGAGATGAGGTTCGGGTGTTGCACGCCCGCTTTGTCGCAAATCTGCGAGATGACCTCGACGATGTCGGTGCAATACTCGGCGACGGAGTAGTTGCAGGACGAGTGGAAGTTGGTGTGCGAGCCGTCATAATCCACGGCCATGCCGCCGCCGATGTCGAGGACGCCCATGGGTGCGCCTTCCTTGACGAGGTCGCAATACATTCTAACGGCCTCGGTGGCCCCCTCGCGGATGGCGGCGATGTTAGGAATCTGCGAACCTTGGTGGTAATGCAGCATTTTCAAGCAGCCGATGTAGCCGGCATCCTTGAGGTGATCGACCACGGCGATGACTTGCGAAGCACTGAGGCCGAAGACGGACTTGTCGCCAGCGCTGTCCTGCCAATGTCCGGAACCCTTGGTGGAGAGGCGCACGCGGACGCCGAGATTGGGCAAGATGCCGAGCTTGCGCGAGCGCTCGAGGATGAGGTCGAGCTCGCTGGGCATTTCTAACACGAGCATGACCCGCAAGCCCATCTTCTGGGACTGGAGGGCGAGGTCGATGAATTCCTCGTCCTTGTAGCCGTTACAAATCAGGTATGCCTCGGGGTCGTGCATGTGGGCAATCGCGGCGATGAGCTCGGGCTTGGAACCGGCTTCGAGACCGTAGTGGTAGCGTTTCCCGAACTCGGCAATTTCCTCAATGACTTGGCGCTGCTGATTGACCTTGATCGGATAGACGCCGCGGTATTCGCCGCGATATTTGGAGTCCTTGATGGCCTTGCCGAAGGACTCGTTGATTTCCGCGATGCGGGAATGCAGCAGGTCGCGGAAACGGAGGAGCACGGGAAGGTGGGTGCCGCGGTCGCGGAGGCCGTCGATGACTTCAAAGAGCGAGACCTCGGCTTGGGCTTCGTCGTCTTCGAGGCGGACGGTGACGTGGCCCTCTTTGTTAACGCCGAAGAAGCCGTGGCCCCAGGTCTCGACGCCGTAGAGTTCGGCAGATTTTTGAGGAGTCCAAGATGGGACGGACTTGCGCTTGGCGGGCTTCGCAGGGGCGGTGGCGGCAGAAGGAGGAGGAGTCATGAGAGGTGGATGAGAAATTCTGGGATGCGTGCGTCAACGGGCCGGAGTTTTCCAATCCGGGAACTCGGTGGTCAGCTGGCGGCGGTATTTTTCAGCCTCGGCTTTGTCGGCTTGTTGTTCAAGTGCTTGGACGAGTTTCCACAGTGCGAGAGGCCTGAGTTCTTTATCATCCACATGCAACTGGACGACGATTTGATATTTTCCGGCGGCCATTTTCGCATCGCCGGCTTGGAGATCGAGATCGCCGTCGAGGATCTTGAGGCCTGCGCTGGTGTGACCTTGAGGGCGAAGCGCGATTGCTTCGTCGGCAGCTTTGCGGGCTTCCGGGATGCGCTTGAGGGCGAACAGGGCGCGGCCGCGATCTAGCAGTCCATCGGCTTTCCAACCGGGGTTGTCCTCGACGGCGAGGACGTTATCCACAGCGGTTAGAGCACCTGCGGAATCGCCGGATTCGAGGCGGGCCTTAGCGAGGTAGCGCCAGACTTCCTTAGGAGTTTCGCGGGGTTCCTGAGGATTGGCGACGAGGGCGAGCGATTTGGCGGCGGAGGTGAAATCACCAGCGTTGTAGGACTGCATACCGGACCATTGGATCGCCTGGTCGGGAATATCGGCCTCATATTTGCCGGTGATGGCGAGATTAATTTCCGCCGCAAGTTTCACAGGATCTTGTGAGGCGAAGTAGCCGAGGACGAGGAGCAACCCAGCGTGTTTGCCGTAAGCGTCGGGGCGCAGGGTGCGGGCTTTTTCGAGATGACCTACAGCGTCCTTGGCAGCATTGGTTTTCACGAGACCCCAGCCGATCCAGTAGTTTGCCTCGCCCTGGAGGTTGTCGCTGAGACTCTTGACGTTTTTCAAGAGGCCTTGGTAGCGGACGATCATGTCCGGGATATTATTGTCTGCGCGGCGGAGGCGAGCGGACTCGAGCCAGGCAAACGAGGTCAAGTCATCTGGCGTGTCGGCTGCAGCGGTTAGACGGTCAAAATCGGCGATGGCCTTGGCCGGCTCGGCGACCTCAATGAAGGCCTTGGCGCGCTTGGCGAGGGCGGACGGGACGCGGGAGTCATCTGGATACTTGGTGAGAAATTCGCCGAGCGAACGGATAGCACCTTGGGCGTCGCCAGCTTCCGATAGACACCAGCCGCGCTGATAGAGCAAGCCGGGCCGGTTTTTCTCACTGACGATGCTGGCGTTGATCGAGCTGTAAATCTTGGCAGCCGCGGCGACTTCTTTGTTATTAAACAGCGTCTCCGCTTTCATCATCAACGCGGTGTGGATGCGCGGATTTTCCGGGCGCGACTTGCGGTAGAGCTGGAGAAAAGCGTCCACCTGATCCGGCAAGTGGCGGCCTTCGATGTCGAAGAAGCACAGCAGCCGGTAATACGCGGCGTAAAAGGCCAGATCCGTTTCCGGCCTAACAATCTTCTCGACGTCGCGGAAAAGCTGGAGCGCCTCGCTGGGTTGCTTAAGGCGCATGTAAGCGCGGGCGGCGATCATCAAGCGGTTCGCTTCCTTGTCGCCCTCAGCCTTCATGGTGCTGCGGCGGAAGATCTCGATGACCTCGCGGTATTGCTTATTGGCGAACAGATTATTCATCAGCGCGGTCTGGGCGTCCGGGCGAAATTCTTCCATGCCCGCATTGCCGAGGACGAGCTGGAGGTACTTTTCCGCCAGCTCCGGCTTGCCCAGCTTGGTGGCGGTTAGAGAGGCATGGAGCGCAGCCTCGCCACGGATTTTCGCGGGGTAGGGAGCGGCGATGACTTCCTCAAACTGGATAAGAGCTTCTTGGAGTTTACCAGCCTTCAGCGCGAGATGCCCGAGCGCGACCTTGGCCTGCGGGGTAAACAGTGCGCCTGCGGGATCCTCCACGACTTTCTTAAATGCGGTGATCGCCTCGCGATCGCGGCCTAGCAGGCGGTAGCAGTTCCCTGCCAGATAATTGCCGCGGGCGCGTTCTTCCGGCTTGGCGGCATTTGCGGCGAAGCGCTCGAACATGGGCACGGCGAAAGCATACTCGCCTTTGTTATAATGATCCGCTGCCAGCGTGTAAGCGGCGGCGGCGGCCCATTTGCCGTTGCCGAAGCGGTTCATCAGGGTGCTAAAACAACGCTTGCCGTCGTCTAACTGGCCGGACTGATAGTAGCTGTTGCCGAGATACCACCAGGCCATTTCGGCATTCGGGTGATTGGGAAACGCGTTGAGGTAGTCGTTAAAAATCTGAGCGGCCCGCTGGAAGGAGGCAATGCGGTTGTCAAGATTCACGGCCGCTTGGGCTGCATCGTAAAGATTCTTTCCCCGCTGGAAGAAGTCGTTCGCGGCATCCACGTTCAGGCCAGGGTTGACGGCCTCCGCCCTAGGAACTTGGGCGACCAGCGGACCGGATGCCAGGATGAGGAATGCAAGTGCGCGTTTCAAGATGCGTGGAGAATGGCCCGTTGCGGGAGGGTTGCCAAGTGAATCACTCGGAGGGAGGTGCGGATTCCGGCAGCTGGGTGGCGAAGGAAATATTCCAAATCCCGGCCTTCTGGCAGGTGTCGATGATTTCAACAATCCGCTGGTAGGCCACGCTACCATCGCCGCGAATCCGGACGGGTTGGTTCGGATACTGTTTGGCAATGGCCGATAGTTTTTCGAAAAGTTGCTGGCGGTCCACCGCCAAGCCCTCGACCCGGATCACGCCGTCGGCAAGCACGTTGATGATGATTTCTCCGCGCACGCGCTCGGGTTCCGCGCCTTCCTGGGCGGTCGGGACGGAGACGTTGAGCTCGGTCTCCGACTTGGAGAACTGCCAACTGATGATGAAAAAGCTCAGCAACAACAGCAGGATGTCGATCATCGGTGCCAACTGAATGGCAATCGCCGGCGGCATGCGGTTGGTGAATTTCATCCCTTGGTCGGTTAGATACCGTGAAGGTCGGGCCGATCACCGGCAAGGGGCGAGGCCACTGGCATGGTGTAGTCCTCGCGGCGCGGTGCAGGATTTGTATGAGGCAGAGACGACTGGGGCGGTTGACGCTCGAACTGACCTTGCAGCAGGGCGATGAAATGAGTGGCCGCAGCTTCGAGCTCGGAGATGTATTTTTGTACGCGTCCGCGGAAAATCGAGTAAAAGGCTAGTGCCGGAATGCTGATGGCAAGCCCGCCGGCGGTGGCGATCAACGCTTTAGAAACACCCTCGGCCAAGCCCATTTGGCGCACGCCGGCAACTTCACCGGAGGAGATCTCGATGAATGCCTCGATCATTCCGAACACTGTGCCAAGCAAGCCGACCATCGGGGCGATCGCGCCGATGTCTGCTAGATAGGTGATTCTTGAGGTGAGTAAACCCGCTTGGTGAGAACCTTCGGCTTGGGCGACTTCTCGGACGTTTTCAAACGCCGTGCCTGGATTGGCGTTGATGAAGTCGAGCGTCTTCTGAGTGATGCGGGCCATGCACTCATTGCGGTGATGGCTCAGGGTAATCAGGCCGAGATAGTCGCGCTTGCGGATCATCGACTCGGTGGTGTTCATGAAACGATCACTAACAATCGCGTTGCGTCGGATCGTGAGAAGGAAGATCAGGATCAGCACCACGGTGATGACCGACATCACGGCGAGCGGATACATCGTGATTCCGCCTTTGGCGAGAATTTCGAGAAAGTTCATTTCCTTACCGACCGGCGCCGGAGTGGCAGGAGCGGCGGCAGCGAGGAGCGCGGAAAGGAAAAATCCCGCGACGGAGAAATGGCAGCACTTCATGAAGGTGTGGGGAGTCTATGGATCTGTGAAGCGAACGCAAGTCCGGCCAACGAGTGCGCTTGTTACGTGCAAGATGGCGGGATCTTTCCTCGCTGGCCCAGCCACTGCCAAGGGCGCGCTCAAATGCTGGGCTTTTCCTTGGCCCCACCACCGCCGGTGTTGAGGAAGCGGTAGTAAACTTCCAGCATCAAGGTGGCGAGACAGGTGCGGTAAACTTTGCCCTGACCACCACCCGAGAATGCACCACCGAAGCCGGGCTGTTTCCAAGAGCCATCTTCAGCTTGGTTGTTTAAAAGCTGATCGCGGAAGAGGTCATTGTAGAACTTCCAATCCTCGCCACCACGCTGCATCATCGCTTGGGATTCGTAGTAGTGGGTGTAGAGGTCACTCTCCTTGGTGGTGTAGTCAAACTTGGTGTTCTCTAAGATATACTTTGCACCCTTGCGAACCTCGTTGCGAGAGGCTTTTCCCCACATCTGATTGCAGAGCATCCCCACTCCGGTGAGGGTGAAATAGTCGCCCTCGACTGGTTTCTTACTGGTTGTGTAGCCGAAGCCGCCGTTGTCAGCTTGGCAGGTGGTTAGGTAATCTAACGCCTTATTGATGCAGCCGGACATGCCCTTGAATTTGAGATCCGCGTGGCTGCAAGCTTTTAGGGCTTGGATTTGCCAACCGGAAACCGACACGTCGGTGTGCCCGCCTTCCTTAGTGTAGAGGTAGGCCCAGCCACCGTTTTTATTTTGGTTGTCGATGATGTATTGACCGGCCTTTTCGGTCACTTCCATGAGTGAAGGTATCTCTACTTTGATTTCCTTGCAGAAGGTGGCTGCTTCGCCCAAGGCGTAGGTTGCGATAGCGTGCTCGTAGCACCATCCATTCTCGGTGAAGTTAGATGCCATTTTCCCACCGTTTTTCGCGCCGAGATTCACGAGGTAAACGATGCCTTTAAGGCAGGATTCACCAAATTCCGCAGAGGCCGGTGTCTCGCAGTGGCCGAAATAGGCCAGCAGCGCCAAGCCGGTCATCGCCGGTTTATTCTTTTCGCCCCAAGAACCGTCGGACGCTTGGTTGTCCTTGAGCCAGCGCAGCGATTTCATGACCGCAGCCTCGCAAGCAGCAGTGCCGCCGTTTTGAGTGAGGCGCTGAAGACGATCTTCTGGCGAGCAGCGTTTGCGCATGCTCTCGGGAATCAGGCCGAAAAGCTTGCCGACGCCTGCGCCCATGCCGAGTCCGGCACCCACACCACTGCCTTTACCGAAGCCACTGCCGCTACCGGAGCCGCCCAATCCCGACATCCCACCGCCGCCGCTGAGCGAACTCAAGGTGGACATTTCACCGAAGTTGTCGCCCTGCTCAGGGATCGCATAGGATGCCGTCGCGCCCTCGGCGAAGACTCGTTTCACGTTGGTCGTCGGGGTGATTTGTTTGAGCTTCTTCACCGCGACGTCCTTGGCGCCGCGCTCGCCACCGCCGCCACCAGGTGGCATGAAATCCACCTTCTTCTCGGGCGGAGTGATGATTTGAAAAATCCAAAACGCGCCGATGACTAGCAGGACGGCGTGGAACAAGGCAGCGATCATCAGTGATCCGCCACCGATTTTCGACCACATCCCCTGCTTCTTGGTTTCTTGGACGTGGATGAGATTTCCTTCGCTGTCGTGAATTTCCATGGTCGTAGTGGGCTAATCGTTAGGAATCAATCAGGGCTTCCCGCTTGAAAGGTCACGTTTGAGACCTTGGCGCGGCTGAGTGCATCCAGAACGTCAACCACTCGTTCATAGCGCGCAAGTTCGTTGGCATAAATTGTCACAAGCACTTCAGATTTCGCCGCATCGCTGTTCTCGCGCAGTTGGTTCATGTTGCTCGCGAACTCGGGCAGATCCTTCGCAGTCGGCGAGTCTAGCGGATCATCATTTAGGTAAACTTGGCCGTCGTCTTCGATCCGCACAGCAATCTCGTCTGGCAGGGGAGTGTCCCCTTTGGTTTCCACGTTACCCGGCAGTTTAGTGACGTGCGCGTTTTCCACTTGGATGTCGCTCGCCTGCACAATAAAGAAGAGCAGGATGACGAAGACCACGTCGATCATCGGCGCGATTTGGAAGCCCAGGTTGACTTCAGCGGACGGTTTCCGGCGGTGACTGCGATTTCGTTTCATGGGCGGGTCACTTGTTGGAGGAGGCGAAGGCGATGTCCGCGATGCCGGCCTCGCCAATCAGGTTCATGATGCGCTGAATCTCGCCAGCAGGCACACTGGCATCGCCGCGAACGACGATCCGCAGCAGCTTGTCGCGCTCGAGATTGCTTTTAAGAATAGGCACCACATCCTGCCAGTTGGTGTATTCCTTGTCGTCCACCACGAGCACGCCCTTGTTAGTTTTCTCGTCGAAGCGCAGGTTCACTGCCATTTCGTGCTTGGCCATCTCGGCCTCACGCGCCTTGGCATTGGGTGAAACAGGCAGCTTGATGTTCTTGTCGATCTTGAGCACCTCGGCGGAAGTGATCATGACGAAGAACACAAGCAGCACCAGCAACACGTCGATCATCGGCGCGATCTGGAACTCAGGTTCCCCGCTTTCTCCTCCTCCTCCGCCGCCGGCCATGGTGTTCGATTGTTAGGTTGGGATTTTTCGCCAATGCCGGACTCAGATCCCTTGCGGGTTTTCGATCCAATTAGGAAGCGCCGCGTAGGTCTCTTCTTGTCCAACATCCGCGTCCTTCAGATAATCGTAAGGTGCATTGCGGAATAGGTGCTCGGACTCCTCATGGAGATGGTGGATCGCTCCTTGCAGTTTATTGCGCAGGAAGTAAAACGCCATGAACGCGGGAATCGCCACTAGCAGACCCGCCGCCGTGGCTACGAGCACTTCGCCGATGTGTCCGGCCAGTTCGCCCACTCCGCTGGAAAGCCCGTCGGTGCCGAGGCTGCCGAAGGCTCCCTTCATCCCGCCGACGGTTCCTAGCAGACCGATCATCGGCGCGCAGACCCCGATCACCGAGAGATAGTTGATGCGCGTCTGGAGAGTGGAGCTCACTTTATCGACAGTGGCGTAAATCGCGTCTTCGGTGGCGTCCTTGCCGTAGCCGATGGAGCCGAGACCGGCCCGCACCACTTCAGCGAACGGGCTGAAACTCCCTTTCATCGCTTGATAGGCTCCTAGATAGTCGCCACCGCGAAAGAGCTCTTGCGCGGCGCTCACATCTTCCTGCGGAGTCATCTTAGGTCGATTCGTGCGCAGCCAGATGTCGATGATGAGCCAAACCATGGCGATCGAGCAAAGCAGAAGCAGGTGCATCACCCAGCCGCCTTCAAAATAGGTATCGATGAGTGACTTTTTCACCACTCCCCCTTTGGCGGGTTCCGCACCAAAGGCTGTTAGTGGGAGCAAAACGAGAGCCGCATAGACAGCCTGATGGATAGTTTTTTTCATGGCGTGATGATTGAGATAGATGGAGTGAAAGGACGATGGGTGGATTATTTCAGGCTTTCAAGGCGCTTGTTGGCTTCCACCGCCACCAAGGTGCCGCCCGAGTGACGGATGGAAGAATGAAGGAGGGCGACAGCTTCCTCGCGGCGCTCGCCGGTTAGAAATGCAGCAGCTTCGAGCTGGGCGACACCGTTGAGAATCATACCGCCAGAGGGAAATAAGCAATGCACCGTTAGATAAGCCTCCAGAGTTTCCATATCCTGCTTTTGAATGGCTGCGGCATCCCCGCTGCGCTTGGCGTTTTTGAGTAAATTCGCCCGATAGAGAGACGCGTAAGCACAGATGACGGCGGGTAAATTGTCAGTCGTTAAGTCACGGAACGCCATCTCCCGGTCGGCTGGCTTGGTGGAGCTGGGTAGAAGCAAGGCCTTGCCGAGAGCTACGAATGCATCCATCCCCGGCGCAGGTGTGGCGTCGGAAATTTCCTTACCGAGGTCGGTGACCTTGGCGGTATTCCCCTCGACGGCATAGGCGACCAGCGCGGCACGGGCGGCCTCCAGCCAGAAATTCCCCGGAATCTTGGCGGTGACTTGGTGGGCAGTTAGAATCGGCTCCAGCAGCTTCGCGGCATCGGCCGACTTGCTCGTCAGCAGCAGGGCAATCGCCGGATTGAGTTCGGCGGGCCTCTCGCCAAACACATGATCCACGGTTTCTAACGGGATGATCTGTCCTTGGTTAAACCCTTCCCCGGGGGCGTTGACGACCAACTTTTCGCCCTGCAGTGCCACTGAGGAAACCAACAGGGAGCGTCCGTTTTGTAAAACAATGCGGGCGGGTTCGGCCGCGCCTGCAAGAGTTAGCGTGCAAGCCAGCAGACCTAACCGGAGTGTGTGAAAGGGGAACGACATGGGTTAAATTGTTACTTAGCCAGCTCGACTGCCTTCTTGGCGCGCGCGGTGTTGGCGAGTTTCGGTTCGCTGGCGAGCGCTTTGATCATCTGATCCGCAAGCGTTGAGTTGCCCATCTCGATGGCGGTTTCATACGCCTGCCACCCGGCCTCGGCGCAAACATCCGGGGTGCTTTTGTAAGCTCCATAAACCTTGTTGTAGGTGCCGTAGGCCTGCTTATACAGTTCGAGCTTGGCATCCGCGCCCGCAGTTTTCGCCGCTTGTTTGCGATAAATGTTACCCATCAGGATGAGTGCCTTGCCGGCGGATTCCCCGCGAAACGTTTTGTCGCCTGCGGTGTCGAGCGCGATTTTTTGGGCCTCGTCAAGTTGACCAAGGGCGATCATGGCTTCTAACTTGCCGAGCGTGGTTTCCTTGAAGCGCGACGTGCCTGGGTTGTTGTCCAAGGCATTTTGGAAAACTTTAAGTGCTTCTTCCGGCTGCTTGCGAGCGAGGGCGATGTAGCCCAATCCCACGGGACCAGCGTCGGCGTACATGCCATCCTTGTAACGATCTATCAGCCGCTTAAACATTGCTTCCGCTCCGTCGAGATCGCCAATTTTCAACAGGATATCTCCCGAGGCCGAGAGCAGCGCCGGGCTGAGCACCGACGGGTCTTTGGCGTTGATGGTGGCGACGCCCTTCAAATACTGATCCGATTTTTCAGGACGCCGCAGCAGTTGAGCGAGCCGGGCACGGGCGTAGTAAAGGCGGGCATTGGTCGTCGGGTTTTCCTGAGCACCGATAGCCTTGGTTAGAATTTCGACAAGTTGTTTATCCACCGCATCGGCATCGATCTCGGACGGTTTCTTGCGTGGGACCAAGGTTTTCACCAATTCGTCGATGAGGAACTCAACTTGCTCCGACGTGGGATTGCCGATCCGTGGCTTGAGGGCGACGGCGAGCATTTCCGCAGCTTCCACGCCCTTGCCTTCGCGGGCTTTCATCTTGGCCACCCACGAGGCGGAAAGGAGCGCCAAGGGACTCTCCGGCTTGCGCTGGAGAAACTCGCCGTGCAGCGCCGCGATGGCGGCCCAGTCTTTGTTGCTTTGCAGCATCGCGGTGGCCGCGTCGATCGCATATTGGACCACGTCGTCCGGAGTTTCGGACCAAACGGCTTTTTTATAAGCTTCAAGAGCCAGCTTCTCGAACTTGGCGATCTCGTCAGGCTTGTCCGACTTTTTCTTCTTATAAGTATCCCCGATGAGGCAATACATGGACCCGGCCGCACCGTCGTCGGGATGCTGGATCAGGAACGCGTTGAGATCGCGGATAATCTTGTCAGACTGATCCACGTCCTTGTCATTGAAATCAATGAACGCAAGCCGGTAGCGCAGGTCCCCGGCGTAACGACCGTCCGGGTATTTCGACAGGTATTCTTTGCAGGACTTGAGGGTTTCCTTGTAATTGTTAGACAGGAAGTTGGACATCGCCACATAATAAAGGGCGTTTTCGTTCAACTGGCTGTTCGGGAAATCCTTGAGAAACCGGGTGAAAATCGGCGTGGATTCCTTGAAGTTTCCATCTTGGAACAATGCCACGCCCTGATAGAACGTGTAGCGGTCAAGGCTTTCAGACTTGGGGAATTTCTTTTCGAGATCCCGATAGAAGTTCAGAACTTCAGTCCAGTTTCCGCTTTGGACGAGCACTTCACCGGCGAGCGTGGCGACCTGCTCAGTGTTCTCTGCATCGGGGTATTTCCGCAGGTAGGCATCGCAGAGAATTTTGATTTCCGGGATGTTCTTGAGCTTGTTGAGAATGACGATTTCCGCATAGGCCGCCGGCTTCGCGTCACCGGAGCTCGCATACTTCGTCCGAATCACCCGGAAACAAACGAGGGCTTCTTCGTAACGTTCGAGGTAGTAGAAACACCGCCCACGGCGCATCAGCAGCGCCGCATCTAGGTCGGCTTTGGCTTCGATCGCTGCCAGCGCTTCCTCGGCCAGAGTGACGGCGGGCTTGATATTATTGAGCAGCTCCGACGCATTCGTGTGTTGGCTAAGCGGCTTGGTCTTATCCGCAGCCACCCGGTTTTCGAGCAGCTTCACATCCCGGCGTTGGGATTCCAAGGAGGTCTTCTGAATATCCAGAATCTGGCTGCGCGGCGGCACCGAACTGTAAATCGCAAGCGCCGCCTCATAACCTTGCGGCGTGCCGCTTGCCACGAGTTCATCACCGCGCACGATCACCTGATTGGCATACCAGGCGATGGCATCGCGAATGCCGGCCTGCTCGCTCAAGCGATCCAGATAGATAATGAGATCTTCCAGTTTCCCGGTATCGGCAAGCAGCCCGATGACCTGCACCGCTGCGGTGGTCTGCTGGGGAGTGCGGATGTCCGACCCCATCAGGCTCTTGAAAACGGCCAGAGCTTCATCGCGCTTGCCCAGTTCCGAATAAACCTTGCCCAGCGAGAGACCCGCTTCTGAGCGGTATTTCGGGTCCTTGGCAGCCTCGATCAGCGCTACGATCGCGCGCTCTTTTTTCTCTGGAGTGTCTTGGAGGATGCAGGCCTGACCCACGCCCAAGTAGCAACGGCTGGCATATTCGCCTTTCGGGAACCGCTTCAAACAATCGGTAAACGCGGCCTCCGCCTCGGCGGGTTTTCCGCCCAGCAGATTTCCCAAGCCGATGTTGAAATAGAGCAATTCCAGCGGAGCATCTTTGTTAGGACCAAGTGCTTTGAGCAGCTCCTCGATCTTCGCAACCGCCGTCGCGTAGTCGGGAGGAGTGGCACCGAAGGCAGCCTCAACTTCGCTGAAAAGCCGGTTCAAGGTGGCTGGAGCGACCGGCGCGGCAGGTGCTGCCGGTGCCGGCGCTTGTGCTTCAGAGCGGGTCGCCGAAATCGAACCTATGAGCAAACACGCAAGAAGCGCCGTGGAACGCCGGGGAATTTGGGTTGAATTTCGCAGCATACTCTCGGTCGCGGAAGGGAGCGTCAGCGCGTTCATTGTGTCAAGCCAGTATGTCCGCCTCCAGCAAAGGAGTTTCTCGGCTTTTCCGGTGTCACTGAAAACGGGCCGCGCCGCACGATTTTGGGGCGAGGAATTTCGGTTGATCTTTGCGATTCCAGCCCTTCGATAGGGGCGCTCCATCCTCTGCATGTCTTCACTGGATTTCAAAACCAAGCTCCGCGAGGTGCCCCACCTGCCAGGGGTTTACCTGATGAAGGACCGTCTCGGCTCGATCATTTACGTCGGCAAGGCCCGCGATCTGAAACGCCGCGTCTCATCCTACTTCATGGCCTCGCAGAAAATGCGCTCCAACGTCAAGACCCGCGCCCTCATCGACTCCATCCACGACTTCGAGTTCCACACCGTCCGCAACGAGGAGGAATCGCTCCTGCTAGAAGGCAAGCTCATCAAGGACTACCGCCCCCGCTACAACATCGCCTTCCGCGATGACAAGCGCTTCTTCCTCGTGAAAATCCGTCTCGCCGATCCGTGGCCGCGCTTCCAAGCCACTCGCATGAAAAAGGACGATGGCTCCCGCTACTTCGGCCCATTTCCCCACTCCAGCGCCCTCCACAGCACCCTCGAATGGCTGAATCGCAGCTTCGGCCTGCGCGTCTGCCGCCCTACCACCCCCGGCGAGGCGGACTACAAACACTGCAACGCCGACATCATCCGCAACTGCTCCGCCCCCTGCATCGTCCGCATTACTCGTGAGGCCTACTTCGACAAAATCGAGGAAGCCTGCCGCGTGTTAGAGGGCAAAGGCAAACGCGAGGTCTTCGACAAACTCCGCGAGGAAATGTCCGCTGCCGCCGACGCTCTCGAGTTCGAGAAAGCCGCCAGCCTCCGCGACATCCTCCAGAACCTCGAAAAAACCCTCAGCCCCACCCGCCAATTCTCTCGCGGCCGCGGCGTCCAGACCACCGTGAAACCCACCGAGGATCTCGCCGAACTCGGCGAGGAACTCCATCTAGCAGGCCCGCCCCGTGTGATGGAGTGCTTCGATATTTCAAACGTCTCCTCCAACCACATCGTCGCCTCGATGGTCCGCTTCACCGACGGTAAGCCGGACAACCAAAACTACCGCCGCTACCGCATCAAGACCGTCGAGGGCCAAGACGACTTCGCCTCGATGGCCGAGGTCATCCGCCGCCGCTACTCGCGCATCCTCATGGAAAATGGCGCCGCCAACCCCGACGCCGAATTCTCCCAGGAAGATCTAATCGAATCCCAACGCCGCCTCGCCCGCGAAGGCCGCGCGAAAATCGTCCTCCCAGATCTCGTCATCGTCGATGGTGGAAAAGGCCAACTCGGCATGGCCGTTAGAGAGCTGCAAGCCCTCGGCCTGCACGACCTTCCCGTCGTCGGCCTCGCCAAGCAGCACGAGGAAGTTTTCATTCCCGGCCGCAGCGAATCCATCCGCATCCCGCACGACCGCGGTGCCCTCAAGCTGCTCCAGCGCATCCGCGACGAAGCCCACCGCTTCGCCAACGGCTACAACGCCCTGCTCTACCGCCGCCGCATGAAAGAAAGCCTGCTAGACGACTGCCCCGGCATGTCGGCTAACAAAAAACGCCTCCTGCTAGAAAAGTTCGGCAGCGTCGCGAGATTGAAAAAAGCCACCGCCGAGGAGATCGCCACCATGCCCGGAATCTCGAAAAAATCCGCCGAAGTCCTGTTGGAATTCCTCAGCAGGGATGACTGATTCACTCAATCCGGTCCGTCTCAATCGGCTCACTGCTTGGCACACGATTGAGAAAACTCTCGAAATCCGTGCTGTTCCCTAAAACGGCTTCTTCGCGCAAATACTCCACTGTCAGCAAGGCGGACATCTTCTCCGCTGCCGCCGTCGCGAGGAATTGATTGATCGAATAACCCTCACTGCGGGCTAGCGCCTTAATGCGTTTGTGCAGGGATTCAGGAAGTCTAACGGTCAGTGCGCTCATGGTATGGGTCGGGTGAGTTTCAAAAAATCGCCGGGAGTGATGGCTTTGACTCCTAGCTGCTCGCAGTTCAGGAAGTCCTTCACATTGTGGGTAAAAATATAGCGGCAGCTCGCGGCAAATGCCAATTCCAAAACCATGTCATCATCGCTCCTCGAATTTCTCAGCCGCAACGATTGACCCGTAGCTGCGCCGTCAGGCATCAACTCCAACTAACTCCCCCAGCTCCACCGCTCAGGGTGCCACAGGTAGCCGTTGCCCACCGGCAAAATGTGGCCGATCCCAGGCCATGGCACGTGGAAGCCATAGCATCGAGTCCGTTCCGCCGCCGCTTGTGCGAAGACTTTCTTGCGGGTCTCGATCCCTAACAACGGATCGTGATCGAAGGCAATGTACCACTCTGGATTGTGAAACATGAACCCGTGGTGATGCGCCAGATCCACAAAGTGCAGCAGCGATTCATTGCCCGACTTGATTCGGAAAATCGCGTGACCCGCCGTGTGCCCCAGCGCCGCCTCGATCGTCACCGCGCCGTTAAAAAACTGGGTGCCCGCCTTCACCGGTTGCGAGACGCCTTTGAGGATTTCAAATTGCTTGCGCACCCCTTTGATCATTCCAGGTAGCTCGGCCTTGTTGCGTTTGGTCTTCGAGAAATCCGGTTCCGCCGCGTGCCAGAAATCGTATTCCTCCGGCAGATAATAAAATGCCGCATTCGGAAATGCCGGTTTCCCGCCCGCCACAAATCCCGCCAGATGATCCGCGTGAGAATGGCTCAAAAACCCAGCTGTTACTTGCTCTGGCGCGATCCCCGCCTGCCGCAAACCGTCCTGCAGCCAGCCGATGTTCGTGCTATCCCGCTCGCCGAAACCCGCGTCGAAAATCGCCACCTCCTCGCCGATCCGCACCACCAGGATGTTCACGTAGAGTGGGATTCCCTCCATCCGCTCGCCGTGGCTTTCCAGCCAATCCTTCATTTCCGGGTGCGCCTCTTGCGGCCACATCAAGTCCAGCGGCCCGCGGAAAAGCATGTGCC
Source organism: Akkermansiaceae bacterium (assembly GCA_043729385.1). Lineage (GTDB taxonomy): Bacteria > Verrucomicrobiota > Verrucomicrobiia > Verrucomicrobiales > Akkermansiaceae > Luteolibacter. The sequence continues at coordinate 52,183 of JAYTLO010000077.1, read as the reverse complement.
CGTCGCTGATCGACCAAGCGTCGAGTTCGCCGATTTTAAACTGATAAACCAGCGCATTGCCATGTTCCTTCGGCTTCGGTCCCGGTTTCGATTCTTGCCCGAGAGCCACCCCGCCGGCTGCCGCAAATACGCCGCTTAAAAACGACCGCCGTCCAAATCCCGGTGCTGATGATAATTCCATGATCCGCCCCATACGCCGCGAAACCGCGCCAAGTTTCGGGAGATATCGGAGGTCGGACACTCCTGTCCGCCACGCAAATGATCAACCGTAGAGTGCGTGAGCCATCGCCAGATAAATGGGAATGCCGACGGTGATGTTGAAGGGGAAGGTAATGGCGAGCGACGATGTCAGATAGAGTGTGGGATTCGCCTCGGGAAGTGAGATGCGGATGGCGGCGGGAGCGGCGATGTAGGAGGCGCTGGCCGCAAGCACGCCGAAGAGAGTGGCTCCGCCCAGTCCGAGGCCGGAGAGTTTTCCGACTAGGACACCGAGCGCGCCATTCACAAGTGGAGCGATGATGCCGAAGGCGATGAGGAAGAGTCCGGCTTTTTTCAAATCCGCCATCCGCTTGCCGGCGACGACGCCCATTTCGAGGAGGAAGAAAGCGAGCACTCCTTGGAACGGCGCGACGAACAAGGGCTCGACCTTTTTCATTCCGACTTCACCGCAGAGCGTTCCCACCACCAGCGCCCCGACGAGCAGGAAAATGCTGCGGCCGAAGAGGGTTTCGTGAATGGCGACCTTGAGTGAGCCATCGCTCGACTTGTTAGTGGCGAGCTTGCCGAGCACCACGCCGACGAGGATGGCGGGTGCTTCCATGACTGCTAGAAATGCGGTGGCGTAGTTCTCGTAGGGCTGGTTGATCGACTTCAGATAGTTGGTCGCGGCGATGAAGGTGACGGCACTAACAGAGCCATAGTGCGCGGCGATGGCAGCGGCGTCCACGGCGGGCAATTTCCCGACTCCCCGGAGCAGCGGGTAGGTCCATAGCGGAATCAATGCGCCGAGGACGATCGCCGCGAGGCAGGGCAGCCAGACCTTGGCGAGTCCGGCTTCGGCGATGGCGACGCCGCCTTTGAAGCCAATGGAAACGAGCAGATAGATGGTGAGGGTTATATAGAGTTGCTCGGGAAATTTCAGGTCGCTTTTAACGATGGCGGCGGCGAGGCCGAGCACAAAGAACAAGACGGCGGGCGAGAGTAGATTGGCGCGGATGGCCTCAAGTAGTTCCATTTCGATCAGATTTCTTTCTTCAGTTTGGTGCGTAGTTCAGTGAGATTGGTTTTCAAAGCGGCGAGCTGTTGGTCGAGGGAACTCAGATCGGCTAGGACGCTGCCCTTCTCGGCGATTCGGCGCTTGGCCTCGTTGTCATCATCCAGCTCGGTGTGCATTTCCGCCATGCTATTCATGATGATACCGATGAAAAGATTAAGCATGATCATGGTGCCTAACAGGATGAAGCTAACGAAATAAACCGCAGCGACAGCGGGCGATGATCCCTTGGCACTGGCAAATAGGAATTTCCAATCGTCGAGGGTGATCGTCTGGAAGAGCGTGAGAAATGCCGCTGAGAGGCTGCCGAAGTGTTCCTTATCATGACTGCCGAAGAGGTGCACTCCGGTGATGGCGTAGATATAAAACATCAGTCCTAGCAGAATGCCGACATAGCCCATGGAGCTGAAGCTCTTGATCAACGCACCGACGAGGAGTTGGAGCTTGGGCAAGGCGGAGACGAGGCGCAGCAGGCGGAGCGTCCGGCCTAGCCGCAGCACCACGGCGAACTGCGAATCCATCGGCAGCAGGCAGAGGACCACGACGGTGAAATCGAAGACATTCCAGCCATCGCGGAAGTAGTTCCACGGCCGAGGGCAGCTTGCTGTTAGTTTCAGTAAGACCTCGATGATGAAGATGCCCAGGACGATGCTGTCCAGCATCCGCAGCACGGGGCCGTGGGTGGCCACCGTGGCTGCGTCCGTCTCGATCCCGGCGAGCACACCCGCGAGCAGGATCGTCAGGATGATGAGGCGCTGGAACCACCGCGAGTGGACGATGCGCCCGGTGATTTCAACAAGTCTGCTAGGCATGGTTTCTTGGGAATCAGGGGAGTGGCTTCTCAAGGTTCGCGGGCTTCTTCGGCCATACCAGCGAGGCCACGACTGACGTGGTGAGGATTGCCACGATCACCCCGAGCGAGATGAGCGTATCGATCTTCCACGGCGAGTGGGCCAGTAGCATTTTCACCCCGACGAATGAGAGCACCACACCGAGGCCAACCTTGAGGTAGTGGAACTTGTCCAGCACTCCAGAGAGGGCGAAATAGAGCGAACGCAGACCGAGGATGGCGAAGACGTTAGAAGTATAGACAATGAACGGATCCTTGGTCACCGCGAAGATGGCCGGGATGGAATCCACGGCGAAGATCAGGTCGGTGAACTCGACTAATATTAGAACCACAAACAAGGGCGTGGCCATGAGGATGCCTTTTTCCCGGACGAAGAACTTGTCGGCGCGGTAGTCCGCGGTGACGGGCATGAAACGCTTGAATAGCCGCACCACAGGATTTCGCTCCGGGTGAATTTCCTCATCATTTTTCACGATCATCTTGATCCCGGTGAGGATCAGGAAGGCACCGAAAATATAAATGATCCACGCGAACTCGGTGATCAGCTTGGCCCCAAGCGCGATCATGGCCGCCCGCATCACCAGCGCACCGAGGATGCCCCAGAACAACACCTTATGCTGATAGAGCGTGGGCACGGCGAAGTAAGAAAACAGCAGCGCGATGACGAAGACGTTGTCCACGCTCAGCGACTTCTCAATCACGTAGCCAGTGAAGAACTCCAGCGCCTTGTCGTATCCCATGAAATGGTAAATTCCGGCGTTGAAGATCAGCGCCATCGTCACCCAGATGCCCGTCCAGGTTAGGGATTCCTTGATGGAGACGACGTGCGCCTTGCGGTGAAACACGCCCAGATCGAGGGCGAGCATGATCAGGATGAAGGCGTTGAAGCCGACCCAGAGCCAGAGATTGTCAGTCATGAATGGATAATTTGATTAGAGGTATGAGAAGGGAAATCAGCGTTTGAGATCGGTGGGTGCAATGCGCCGGGCTGCGGACGTGACGTGGACATCGGTCTTGCGTTTGGCGCGCTTGAGGTGGCGATGCTCGATCTTTCCTCGGATAATGTCGAAGGCTTTGAGCATGGCAGCCCGGAGCGTGTGGTCGGTGGCTTCTGCCATGACGTCCGGCCCCGGGGTCACTAGGTGGAAGGAAATGCTGAACGGCGGGCTGTCGCTGAGACTGCGTTCTAGGTGGACCCGTGCCTCGTCGATTTGCAGGCTGGGCGCGAGGGACTTTAACTCCTTCTCAAGCGTCTCGATGATCGAAGTGGAAGGCGCGTGATTGCGATGGGTGAGGGTCAGTTTCATGGTCGGTTGGTTTGACTGCGAAACCATGGGCACTCAAAAATGGTTTGAATAATACTAAAAATCACATGAACTGTTCCAGAAAATGGAAATTTCAACTGGAACAGATTACCTCAACTTCCACCATCTCCGCTACTTCTGGACCGTGGCTAAGGAAGGCAGCTTGCGGCGTGCGTCCGAGAAGCTCAGCGTCTCGCAGCCGTCGATGTGTACTCAGATCAAGCTGCTGGAGGCGAGCTTGGGCGAGACTCTGTTCCGGCCGAGCGGGCGATCGCTCGAGTTGACGGAATTCGGCCAATTGATTTACGCCTACGCGGCGGAAATCTTCGAACTCGGCAGCGAGATCCTGCGGGCCACCAAGCAAGCACCGGGAGTCCGGGCGTTGCGCTTGCAAGTCGGCATCGTGGACTCATTTCCCAAGCTGATGAGTAACGAAATTCTGCGCCCCGTGTTCGACCATCAGCCGCCTGTGCATTTGACCTGCCATGAGGGCAAGCTCAATGACTTGGTGTCCCAGCTAAGCACCCATCGGCTTGATGTCGTCCTGTCCGACGAGCCAGCCTCACCGGGGATTTCAGGCAAGGTTTTCAACCATCTGCTAGGTTCTTCCTCGATCACGTTTTGCGCCATGCCCGGCCTCGCGAAGCAACTCAAGGGGCGGTTTCCGCGCAATCTCGACGGTGCTCCGGCGCTGTTGCCGACGCAAAATTGCAGCATGAGGCGCGACTTAGAGAAGTGGTTCCTCGCTGCAGGCATCCAGCCGCGCGTGGTTGCGGAGTTTGAGGATGCCGCTCTAACGAAAATTGTCGCGACCAGTTCGTTGGGATTCATCGCGGTTCCCACGGTGGTGGTGTCAGAGGCGATCGAGAGATATGGATTCATCTCGCTAGGGCGGACCAAGGACGTCGAAACCCAGTTTCACGCGATCACTGCCGAGCGCCGTTTCACCCATCCGGCGATTCTCGCGATGACGAGGAATTTAAAGTCAACGCGGCGGTGATACGAAGCGCGGCGAGACATATGAGGAGATTCCGCACGAGAAGCGAGGTGCGAAAAAATTGCTGCTAGGTCTTCAACCAACCATCCACAAACGGCGCGAGCCGCGCTGCCATGTCTGCGGCGAACCACGCGGCGAAGGCACCGGCGATCACGTCCAAGGTGTAGTGAGCACGCAGGACCAGCACGATCAGCGCCTCGCCGAGAGCGACGACGACCGCGATCGCTCCTAACCACCACGGACCTATCTGACAGATCTCGATGGCCCCCAACACGGCAAGCGCGGTGTGGCCGGAGAAGAAGAAATCGTTGCCGACATTATAAGTCACAAGCACAGTGGGAAATCCCGGATCGCGCCAGATGATGCCCGGCGGCGGTGGCAAGGTGCAGCAGAGTTGCGAGATCTGCCGTAGGCTGAAGACGATGATGATGCCGATAAACGGCGCGAAACTTGGCCCGAAAATCGCAATGGCAATCAGTGAAATCCCAAGTACGTCGATGCACAGCGAACTGACAACAAGTGCCCAGTTAGCGGATCTCTCATGGGTCGTGAAATAGAGATGCCACCCGGCGGTTAGACGGTGAACCGCGTCGCCGATGCCACTCATTTCACCGCTCTTCCGGGCGATCAGCTTCTGAGTCCAGAACCAGATCACAAGCGCCACCACGATGACGGAGATGCGGAGGAAGATGGGGTTCATGAGATTTCAGTCCCAGTAGGTGCGATCTTGCGGCAAGCTTTGGTTGACTCTAGCAGCTCCTCCATCCGCTGGCGGATTTCGGCGGTCAGTGGGTCCACTTCGAGCGAACAGTCGCGTGTGGCAGTGGCTTCGATTGCGTCGCCGACGGTGATGACGGCGCGGATCGGGAAATGCGGGCGGGCGACATCGGTGAGGTCTTCTTCGTAGCGTTCGATTGTTTCGAGGATGCGCTCGGGCGTGGGATTTTCCATGTAGTCGCCAGTGTAGCAATGAAGTTGCTGGACCAGATAGACATCGGCGAGGTGGCGCCAACGGGCGGCGCGGTTAGGTTCCGTTAGTTCGCCGGTGACCATCTCCGGTAAGATCGCGGAGCGCAGGCGTTTCACACGGGCCATCGCATCTCCATCGTGGCGGCCAGACGTCCATTGGTCTTCCAAGGGGGTGAGCAGGTGATCCTCTAACTGCAACAAGCGCTCGCGGAAACTCCCCGGCTGCGGAGCATGGAAATACTCGATTTCCTTAAGCCCTAACAACGCTCCGCCGATCTTCAGAATCCGCTGGCGTGGGGCAAGCTGGACTTGCGGCTGCCATGACAAACGGCGCTCGATCGCCTCGATCACGGGGATGATGGATTGCCCCAAGTTTCCCTCGAAAAAGTAGCGAATGAACACCGGGTGGATGACGACCATGCCTTCTTTGCGCTGCTTCGCCGCCGCCCGCGCCATGAATGCCGGGCCTTCCATGAAATTGACCAAGCGGTCATTGCAGCGGGTGATGATGCCTTCGGCAAAAATGACTAACGGGAACTTGCCGTCCGCCACAGTCTTGATGGCGCATTTCAGGGATTCCCGGTCCATACCCTCGCGGTAAACGCTGAAGCCGCCCATCCGTGGCAGCAGGAAGCGCTGGATCCGGCTCGTCATGAAGACATGCCAACTCGCAATGACGTGGAACGGCCGACCCGCCTCGGCTGCTAGGGAATCCAGCACCGTCGGGTCGCACGGACGGCAATGGTTGCCCACGATCATGATCCCATGGCCGGCGGCAAGCGAGGCTCGCAGTTTTTCCGCGCCGATGCATTCCACGGCGGCGACGCCATACTCCTTGCGCAAGTGGCGCGGCAGAATCCGCCGCACCACCGCGTGCCAGAACCGGCTAAACTGCGGCGGGATGAAGGTGTAAGGCTTGTCGATGACGACGGCTTGCATAGAGTTAGAGAATATAGAAAAGAGAAGTTAAACCACAGACGGACGCAGAGGGACGCAGATCAGAAAATTCTAAAATCCTCGATTCTTATCCCTTCTTCCATCCGCGTTTATCTGCGTTCATCTGCGGTTAAAATAATCTTCATCAATACTGCTGATTGTTAGGAAATGGATTCCGGCTCACGGCCACGCCAGCGGGCTAACATGTCCGGCACCGCGCGCGGCCGCGTCCAAGTGACGAACAATCCCGCCAGCGCGGCGATTCCCCCGCAGAACCAGAAAATCTGGCCGTAGCTGAGATGAAAAGTGGTGGCGAGCTGCCCCTGCATCACGGAAGCCACCGCGATGCCGACCCATGACAGCCAACTCACCGCGCCCTGGACCGCGCCTTTCGTTTGCGGCGACGGGCGGTGTTGCAGGACCGAGACGATGGGCACGATGAACAAGCCGCCGCCAAGCCCTAACAATCCAAGGGCTCCTGCGAATGCTCCTTGCCCGATCCCCGGCCAGCCGAGGCAGAATCCAGCCAATGCCATCAGCCCGGCTCCCACCGGGATAAGTCCGTATTCGATCCTGCCATGCGACAGCTTGCCCGCCGCCATGCTACCCACGCCGATGCCGAGACTCAGCGCGGCCTGGAGAGAAGCCTGCTCGGTCGGCCTCAAGTGGAAAACCTTCTGGGCGTAGAGCGCGAGATTGAGCTGGGCGAACATGGAAATGAAGAAGAACGCGGTGTTGCCCCAGTTCGCCCGCCAGAGGTCGCGGTCCTGCTTCATCACCCCGAAGTTCTTCCAGATTTCGCCGATGATGTTAGGGTTGAACTTCTTGTTAGGATCGCCCGCTGGCACCTTGGCGATGCCGATGCTGGTCATCAGACCGACGACGGCGAGCGCGGCTAACAGAACGCCAGACCACATTTCCCTGCCCACCAGAGTTTCCGCCAGCCAGCCGCCGGCGTAGGTGCCGAAGATGATGCCGACGAAGGTGAGGAGTTCGAGGACACCATTGCCAGCGGAGAGTTTCGAGGTGGGGAGCACCTCGGGCATGATCCCGTATTTCGCCGGGGCAAAGATGGTGCTGTGGACGCCCATCAGGCAGATCGCGGCGAGTTGCAGCGACTGCATGTTCAGTTTCAATGCCAGCGCGGCAAACAGCATGATGCCGATCTCCGCAGTCTTCACGCCGATCATCACCGAACGCTTGCTGAAGCGGTCCGCCATCCAACCGCCGACGGTGGCGAACAATAGAAAAGGCACCGCGAACAACAGCGAGGAATGACCGACGAAGTTTTCCTTGTCCGCCTCGCTAACAGTCGCCGAGGCGAGTACCGGAAAGATCACCAGCCAGCGCAGCGCGTTGTCGGAGAACGCGCCCTGGAACTGGGTAAACATCAAGCTCCAGAAGCCGCGCGGCCAGGATTTCGGGGATTCGGGTGTCATGTTAGAAAGCAGGCTCGCAGATTTTCTTCGGCAGGAAATGGGTCGGCACCAAGACGATACCGGTCAGCGCGACAATCCAAGCACCAAGACATCGAGAGGTGCGTCAACGGCCACCCAAGGAGGGGCGGAACGTGTCCGCCCACGCGGATGATGGGCCGATGCATGGCCAAAAGGACTTTTCCATCGTCATTTCATCCGCACGGCGAACGCGTTTCGCCGCTCCTTAACTTTTTTGCCCTGCACCCGGCGGCGGATCTCGCGGCTTGGACAAGCTGAGAGAAATGTGGAATGCTCGCGTCTTGCTGTCCCAGACAGATCTCCATGAATTCCGTATTTTTTGAAATCGCCTTCGTCCTGATCCTACTCGTTGCCAACGGGATTTTCGCCATGACGGAAATTGCCATCGTCTCTTCGCGCAAAGGCTTGTTGCAAAGCATGGCGGACAAGGGAGGCGCCGGCGCGGCGCGGGCGCTCCGCTTGTCCGAGGCTCCAAACCGGTTTCTATCCACCGTGCAGATCGGCATCACGCTGGTCGGCATCGTCGCCGGTGCTTTGGGCAGCGGCAACGTGGCTGAGGCGCTCGCGGAGGTCATCGCGCCCCTTCCCTTCGTCGGTGAATATGCCAAATCACTTTCACTGTTCGTCGTCATCAGCATTCTAACGTATCTCTCGCTGGTCATCGGCGAGCTGGTGCCCAAGCGCCTTGCGATGAAGTTTCCAGAAACCATCGCGAGCGCGATGGCCGCGCCGATGGCGGTCATTTCCACCATGGCATCGCCCGCAGTGAGTCTGCTTTCCTGGTCCACCGGCAGGCTTTTGAAATTGTTCGGCGTCCGCGAGAGCGATGATGATTCCATGTCGCGTGAGGAACTCACGGTGCTGGTCCGCCAAGGAATGGTCACCGGATCAATCAACCGCGTGGAGTCCCGGATGATGGAAGGCGTGATCGGATTCGAAAAACTCGTCACCTACGATCTCATGATCCCACGGACGAGAATCGTGTGGATCGAGAAGAGCGCCAGACACGACGAGGTATGGCCGGAAGTGATGGCCAGCACTCAGGGCGTCTTTCCCGTTTACGAAGAGCGCCGGGACAATCTGATAGGAGTTGTTTCCATCAAGAATATCTACGGCCAACTTGCCGCAGGAAAGCCCGTCAACTTCGGGGAGATCATGCAGCCACCGCTGTTTGTTCCGGAAATGCAGAAGGCAAGCGTGCTGTTGGAAAAATTCCGCAGCAGCGGCCAGCGTGCGGCCTTCGTCCTCGACGAGTTCGGCAGCGTCATGGGCATGGTCACACTCATCGACCTGATGGAAACCGTTGTCGGCGACGTGCCCTCACTCGAAGAACAACTCGCGATGCCGATCCAACAACGCGCTGACGGCAGTTGGTTGATCGACGGGCATTACGAGATTGAAAAGCTTCCCGCCCAGCTCGAAGAGTTCGATCTACCCGAAGGCGGCGGCGACGAATACCAGACTCTATCAGGATGGTTCATGAAGGAACTCGGACGCATGCCTGCGGAGACTGATAGAATTACTTCGGGTGAGTGGTCGTTTGAAGTCATCGATATGGATGGCACCCGCGTGGACAAGGTGCTGGCTATAAGAAGCCCGGAAGCATGCGGGACGAAATTTGCAACCGGGTGATGATAAACTCCCAGGCTACCGGCAACCGTGCTTAAATCCTCGCGTGCAGGATTCACCGCCAGCCCATTCACCCGCGCCGCGCCCGGCATTCCGCTGGTTTGGTCCTGGCATCATCATGGCGACGAGCGGCATCGGCGCGAGTGACATCATCACGGCGACGGTGGGTGGCGCGAACCACGGACTGGCCTTGTTGTGGGCGCTGGTGCTCGGCGCGTTTTTTAAATTTGTGCTCAGCGAGGGGCTTGCTCGCTGGCAGCTTGCGACCGGCTCCACCGCGCTCGAAGGCTGGGCGCGACATCTTCCGCGCTGGGTGATGGTGCTTTTCGCGGGCTATCTGGTGCTGTGGGCGGTGGCTGTTAGCGGCGCACTGGTTAGCGGTTGCGGGTTGGCGATCGAGAACATCACCGGCGGCGCGGTGAATAGGAAATGGGGCGGATTTGCCCAAGCGGCTGCGGCGTTCGCGCTCATCGCGTCCGCGCACGCCGGGGTTTTCGCGCGGGTGATGAAACCGTTAGTGGTGGTGATGTTCGTCAGCATCGTGGCCTGTGCCGCGCTCACATTCCGGGAGCCAGCGGCGGTGCTACACGGGCTGTTAGTCCCGACGATTCCGCCCGGTGGCGGAACTTACGTGCTGTCGCTCATTGGCGGGATCGGCGGCTCGCTCACGCTGCTGAGCTACAACTATTTGTTACGTGACGAGGGAAAAGTGGACCCGCGCAACCTGCGCGCGGTGCGCCTCGATTTAGCGACTGCCTACCTTTTCACCGCTGTCTTTGGAGTCTCCGTGATGCTCATCGCCAATCGTGTGTTCCATTCCGCCGGCATCGCCATCACCGATCGTGGAGCGGTCTCGCGAATGGCCGGTGCGCTTGCGGAGCTAACCGGTCCCGCTGGGTTTTACATTTACTCGGTCGGCTTCTGGGCTGCGGTGCTCGCTTCGCTCGTCGGTGTTTGGCAATCAATCCCAAGCGTTTTCGCCGACTGTTACTGCCTTCTGCGCCGGATGCCAACGGCCGAGCGCATGGCGGCGACTCGGCAAGGCTCGCCGCCGTATCGCGCCGCGTTGCTGTTCATGGCGCTTGCGTCGGTGCCATTCGCCTTTCTCGGCAGTCCGCTCGTCATCGTCATCGCGTTCACCATCCTCGGCAGCCTGTTTATTCCATTCCTCGCCGCCACGTTGCTTTATCTAAACAACCGCATCGAATTTCCTGCTCTTGTTCGCTCTAGCCGACTCGCGACCAACCTTGTCCTCGGCTTGATCGTAGTTCTATTCGGAATCGTCGGAGTTATAGAAATTATGGAACTCCTCGCGCGGTGATACCGGCCTTTTCCATGATTTGAATGATGCGAATTGTCGGAGTTGGGAGATGAGTCCTTTCACTTCCAGAACCACGGCGGGTTCGATTTCCCAGAGTTGATCCTAACAGCCATTCCTCGACCGAAGGCTAAGCACCTGAGTGCACAAGATCTGTAACATCGTCCCGCCCGCTCGGGTAGGAGGGCGGTGCTTGCGGGTGTTTTCCTTGTGCCCACCCAGCCCGTCACGTTGAATCCGCCTATCTAACCCACCTCCAGCGTCCGATCATCATGAAAAAAACCTCTTTATTGCTCCTTCCCTTCATCGCTGCGGCGATGACCTTGTCCGCTTCCGCTGCGCCTGATGCTAAACCGCTCAAAGCTCTGCTGGTGCTCGGCGGCTGCTGCCATGATTACAAGACGCAGAAGGACATCTTGGAGGCTGGGATCGAGGCTCGGGCCAATATCACGGTCGATGTTTGTTATTCCCCGGACACCAATACGAAGCCGGTTTTCACCTGTTATGAGAAGGACACTTGGGCGGAGGGCTACGATGTGATCATCCACAATGAGTGCGCGGCAGACACCAAGGATCTAGCAATGGTCAATCGCATTTTGGCCCCTCATCGCAAGGGCTTGCCGGGCGTGAATCTCCATTGCGCGATGCATTCTTACCGCACGTCCGCAGACATTAAGGCGCCGGTTAAATCAGAAACTGACGGCGGGCTGTGGTTCGATTACCTCGGCCTCCAGTCCAGTGGCCACGGTGCGCAGAAGCCTATCGAGATCTCCTACGTCCCTGCCGTCAGCCCGATCACTGCCGGTCTTGAAAACTGGACCACCATCAACGAGGAACTTTATAACAACATCCACATTCACGACAGCGCCAAGGCATTGGCCAAGGGCAAACAAGGCGACACCGAAACCGTCGTCGTCTGGACTAACGAGTATGGAGATAAGAAGACCCGCGTGTTCTCGACCACCATCGGTCATAACAACGCCACGGTTTCCGACGCCCGCTACCTCGATCTGGTGACCCGCGGCTTGTTGTGGTCTTGCAACAAGCTCGACAAGGACGGCAAGCCCTCCGCTGGCTACGGCCCAGCTGTGGCAGCCGCCGAATAACTGCGGGAGCGTCACAACTCGCTTGTCGCGGAATGCCTAGCTGTGCCGAAGTCTCTCTGCTAGAAACATTCCTTACTCGACAAGTAATCCTCGCCAATTTCTGCAAAACCCACTAGGTGGGTTCTCGTTCTATCAAGCGCCTATGAAAATCGCCAGACTCCACGTATTGCCATTCGCCGCAGCCTTGTTTTTCACGATCACGCAGCCGAGTTGCACGCGGGAAGCGAAGAAAGGCCGCTCGCTGGAAGCCGCTTTGAAACACTTCGACCAAGGGGCGTTCTCTGCGGCTGAGATCGAGTATAAAAACGCGCTCAAGGCGGACCCTGGAAATTCCGAGGCCATCAAACGCCTCGGGATCATCCGCATTCTCCAGGGGGCAAACTACGAGGCCGCAGGAATTCTTACTCAAGCGAAGATCAAGCTGCCGAAGGACAATGAGGTGGCCGTTAATTTGGCGAAAGCCCTGCTAAACTTGGGCTTTCTGCCAGACAGCCGCAAGGAGCTGCTGGAAATCTTGGACCGTTCTCCCGACAACGGCGAGGCGTTGCTTTTCCTAGCAGAAAGCTCGATCCGGCCAGAATGGATGGCGGAATGTGAGCAACGCATCAAAGCGGCCGGCGGGAAATCTGCGGCTTCCAAGCTCGCCTCTGCCTTGCTTCTGCTCCGTCGCGGCTCGATCGACGAGGGGACTGCCATGGTGGATGAGGTTCTCAAATCCACCCCAAAGTCGGCACGGGCCCACGCGCTTAAAGCCTCGATCCTGACTTCGAAGAAGATGCCCGCTGAGGCTCTCACCGAAATGAAGATCGCCGCTGACTCGGCAGGACTTCGCTCCAATGAATCCATCGCCTATGCCCGCGCGCTGATGGCCGCGGACCGCCGGGATGATTCAGTCGCGTATTTGGAAAAGCTCACCACCGCCACCCCAGATTTCTTGCCCGCTTGGTCCTTGCTCGGCCAGATCGCGTACACCGAAAAGAAGGATGAAGCGGCGGCGGGGCATTTTTCCAAAGTCCTCTCGAAGAACCCGATGGACGTGTCCACCGCGCTGATGCAGGCCGATCTATTTATCCGGACCAAAGAGCCGGAAAAAGCTGTGGAGCTCCTCGAAAAAATTTCCAATACCCTGCCGGGTCGGCCTCAGATCGACTTGGCTTTGGCCAAGTGTTTCATCGCCGCTGAAAAGCTGACCAAGGCGGCCGTCGCACTGGACCGGGTTCTCGCCGTTTCCCCAGATCTTACGGAGGCGGGCAGGCTGCGGGCGATGATCCAGCTGCACGATGGCAAGATCGCAGACGCCGTCACCGCACTTGAGGCGATCCGCCAGAAGGATGCCAAGGATACGGCGACGCGAGACCTGCTCATTCGTGCCTACCGCTCTGCGGATCGCAACGATGACGCCATCGCCCTCCTTCGTGAAAAATCCGTTGCCGACAAGGACGATTCCCAGAGTCGCGTGGAACTCGGCCAACTCTTGAGTTCCCAAGGCAAACTCGACGAAGCGCGCTCTGTTTTTGAAAACTCCGTGGAAACATTTTCCGGGAGCTTGGAGGCCGTCTCCAATCTCGCGAGCCTCGACCTGAAGGCAGGCAAAGGCGAAGCCGCTCTCAAGCGCCTTGAGGATTACATCACCGCCCACCCGGAATCCTCGGACGCCTATCTCTTCAAGGCAGGCACCGCCATGAACCTCAAGATGCCCGAGCTCGCGGAGCAGTCGCTTAGGAAGTCCATCGAACTGAAGTCAGACAACGCCCAAGCGTATGCGCTTCTGCTTCAGCTGAAAGGGAGTCCGGGTCAGGAAAAGGAGGCGCTGGCTGTCTTGGATGGCTATTTGAAAGCCTTCCCCAAGGATCTGGAAGCCCGCCTCCAGAAGGGCTACTTGCTGCAGGTTGTGGGAAAAATCGAGGAAGCTCGCACTGCGTTTTTGGATCTCACCGTGGAGGCTCCAGGGTTCGCATCCGCCTTTAACAATCTAGCGTCCCTCGAAGCCGATGCGTTTCACAATCTCGAGAGCGCAGCCACTCACGCCCGCAAGGCCCGCTCAATCGACTCCGCCCATCCGGCGATCGCCGACACCCTTGGCTGGATCGAGTGGCAACTGGGAAAATATCCCGCAGCCTTGGTCTTGCTGACGGAAGCCGCGGGGAAAATGGCAACCACCCCGGGAGTCCTCTACCATCTCGGCATGGCCCACTACTCCATGGGGCAAGCCGAGGAAGCCACCGCGGCATTCACCAAGGCGCTCGAATCCGCCACCGATTTCCCCGAGAAGGCGGATACCCAGAAGCACCTTTCGCTCCTTCGCGAAGCCGGGAAAGCATCGCCTGCTGACTTGGAAAAACTTCAAAAGCGCGTCGCCGATAACCCGAAGGACATCATGTCGTGGTTGCAGCTTGCGGATCTCCACGTCCGCAGTGATCGGCATCAAGACGCTCTCGACACCTATCAAAAAGCACTCGCCGTGAACCCGGCAATGCCCTCCGCCCTTGTCGGTCAAGCTCGTCTCTACGGGGGTCCGTTGAAATCACCTGAAAAGGCACTCGCGGCTGCCACCAAAGCCCGCGAACTCGCACCCCGCGATCCGGCGGTGCTTGCCGCCCTCGGATTTGCGAAGCTGATCACCGGTGCCCAAGAGGAGGCCTACGGTTTGCTGAAAGACGCCTCCGTCAGCCTTGAAAATAATGCCACCGTCGTTTCGGACTACGCTCGTGCCGCCTACAGTCTGGGTCGGATCGCGGAGGCCCGCACCGCCATGACCAGCGTAGCCACCTCTGACACATCCGTTTCCAACGACGCCAAGAAATTTCTAGCCCTCACTGAGGCCGATGCCGCTAAGAAACCAGGAATCGCGACCGAAGTGGAAGCATCACTGACCCGGGATCCCGAATACGTTCCCGCGCTCATGCTTCGTGGCTTCCTTGAAGCCACTGCCGGAAAGAGTCCCGAGGCGATTTATCAAAAAATCCTGACCCTCCAACCGCGATTCGACCCGGCACGCGTCCGCCTCGCTGAATCCTACATGGAAGACCCTGCGAAACTGGATCAAGCCCTCTCGCTTGCTCGCGAAGCTCGTGCCAACATGCCCGACGATCAGGAACTCACTCGGATTGTCGCAGTCATCACTTACCGCAAAGGCGATTTCAAATATGCCGCGCAGCTTTTTGCCGAGCTTGCGACCAAACGCCCGCTAGCTCCCGACGAACTACTCGTTCTCGGCCTGTCACTTGCGAACTCGAATCAGCCCGAGAAAGCCCAAGAAACTTTGGAAGAAGCGCTCAAATCGGGCTTGTCGGACAAAGATGTGGCCCAAGCCAAGGCCGCCCTCTCGAAGCTCGACGCTCCGGAAGTGCCCAAGTGATATCCTGCGTTTGGTCGGTTGATAGCTACGGGCAGAATGCCCGAGTCCCGAGTGGCCCGGGCATGCTGACGGGCGTCTTCAAATTTCTCTCACTCATGCAACCTGACTTCAGCGTTCCGACCCAGACTTCAGGGTTTTTGTATTTCTCGCAGCCTTAAGATCCCGATAACCTTATATTTTTTAAAAATTGGATTGATTATTAGCATATCTAAAATCACCGTCCGCCTCGAAATGAAATCCCCCCAACGTTACCTCACCCTCGCATCCATCGTTATTTTTGGCTCCGCCCAGAGTCTCTTAGGATCCACCGTCACGAACACCAGCGATTCCGGCCCCGGCTCGCTTCGCAACGCCATCGCCAATGCCGTCAACGGCGAGACGATCAATTTCAATCCAGCCCTCAACGGTGCAACCATCACGCTGACCAGCGGCCATTTCCTGATCGATAATCTTGCGGTCACCATCGATGCAGCTTCCCTCCCGGCCGGAGTGACCTTGAGTGGTAATAGTCTTAACCGAATCTTCGCCGTCAGCGGTGGTTCCGACCTTTCGCTGCAAAATCTTAAAATCCGCAGTGGCCAGGCCATCGGTGAGAATGGCGGCGGAATTTTCATGGCGGGCGGAAATCTCAACATGGCGGACTGCACGTTTAGCGACTGTTCCGCGACCTACAATGGCGGGGCCATTTACCTGTCCGTGGGCGTCACCTCCATCATTGAGCGTTGTGTAATCACTGGAAGTTCCACTGGCAATCTGGGCTTCGGTGGCGGCGTCTTCATCGGTGGGTCATTGACCACGGTTTTTCGGAGCTGCCTGATTGCCGGGAATTCGAGCCCCTTTGGCGGCGGGATCGCCATTTTCACAACTTCTCCCACGTTTACCAACTGCTCCGTTCAGGGAAACTCCGGTGGCGGTTTCCGGAGTGATTCCAGCTCGGACCCCGTGATCCAAAACAGCATCGTCTGGGGAAACACCATCACCGGGAGTGCTGCAACTACCGCCGCTCAACAGCTCGCCAACTCGAATGGCTCCAACCCTGCCGTCTCATACTCGCTGATCCAAGGAGCCGCAGATAGCACGAGCTTCGCCGACGCAAATGCCGTCACTTGGGGCGCGGGAAATTTAAACGGCAGCCTGCTCGCAAACGACCCCAAATTCGCCTCGGCACTTGCTGCGGGAAGCGCCCCTCATTCCGGCGGAAATCTTCGTCTGCTCACCGGTTCACCCGCGTTGGACCTTGGAAACAACCTCGCCGCCATCGGCTCGCTTGACCTCTCGCGCTCCTCTCGTATCCAGAATTCCACAGTGGATCTGGGTGCCTATGAAGGGTTTGTCGTCACCTTCGCCTTGCTTCACCCATCTCTCGCCCCCGGCGCGGACGACAACCACAATGGGGTCACAAATTTCCAAGAATATGCCATGGGCTTCGATCCCTCGGCTGCTGGAAATTTAAGCAACCCAGCGATGTCATTTTCAGGAGGATTCAAATTCCTCACCATCAATCAGCGCCCCAACGCCGTTGATTTCGCGCCGCTCTTGACCACATCCACCAGTTTGGCCGCGTGGACTGCGATGGTCGAGGGGACTCACTATTCGGTCGAATCCAGCACCTCGATTTCAAGCTCACGCACGAGCTTGGTCCTCCGACTCATCGGCACCGACCCGAAGCGGTTCTACCGCCAAGGATACGTCACCGTGAACTGAAGCGAGCGAGCCAAATCACAGTCCGCGGAACTCGCTGGCGAGCTTCTTGGCCGTGGCGATGGTGTTGCGGTGGAGCTTCGCGGTGAATTCTGGCTGCCGGTTGTAGCCGCCGCCATAGAGCACGGCCACTGGGATGCGGTTCTTGATGAACGATCCTAACAGCACCTCGTCGCGCCGCTGAATATCTTTGAGCGAAAGATGCATTTGCCCGAAGCGGTCGTTGCGGTGGTTGTCCGCCCCGGAAATCCAGATCACCAGATCTGGCGCAAAAGCATCAAGCGCACCCGCCAGGCTGCTGAAAAGCTGCTTCAAATACATCTCTCCCTCGACGTAGCGGACGGTCTCGATATCGAGCGAACCAACGACTTTTCTCGTCGGATAGTTTTTCCCGACATGGATCGAGTAGGTGAAAACCCGCGGATCGTCACCCAGCAGCGCGGCGGTGCCATTGCCCTGATGGGCATCGGTATCCACGACCATGATCTTGATGTTAGGCTGCTTGTCTTGCAGGTCGCGGATGGCGATGGCCACATCATTAAAAACGCAATAACCCTCGCCATGTTCGCGGAACGCATGATGAGTGCCGCCCGCGAGACACACGCCGACACCTTCCGCCAGCGCCGCGTGGCAGGCGAGGCGAGTGGCCTCCACTTCCGTGACGCTGCGCTGATAGAGCTTCGGAGTGACCGGTAGTCCTAGCAGAAGCTGCTCTTTCCGCCCCAGCAGGCCGGACCTGATTTTCTGGATGTAGTCCATTTCATGGACGCGCTGGAGGAGGTGCACATCCGCCGCGCGGACCTCGATGATTTCCTCAGGCCGGAGGATTCCGCCGTCGAGCAGCATGTCCTTGGAGACGCGGAATTTCTCCATCGGGAACGGATGTCCCGCCGGTAAATCCAGTTCCAAGTCTTGTGAATAAAAGCAGCGCATCGTCTCGCCGCGAAGCAACAGCGGAATCCCGGAAATTCCAAGCGGGAAGTGAATCCCCGAAATTCAATCCGGGGTGGACGTATGGTCCGGGATAGGGCACATCCGCGCCGCTGCATGTCCGCTCTCCTCTCTGCTAACGAAATTCGCCTGACCTACGGTTATCAAACGCTGCTGGATGGCGTCACGCTGGCCATCACCGCCGGTGAAAAAGCCGGGATGGTCGGTCGCAACGGCTGTGGCAAGACCTCGTTGTTGAAAATTCTAACCGGCGAGCAGATGGCCGACTCCGGGGAAATTTCCCTGCGCCGCGCACTGCGAGTGGGCTATTTGCCGCAGGAATTTGAGCTCGATTCGGAACTCACCGTGCAGGAAAACATCGCATCGGGCGCGGCGGATATCGTCGAGGCGATCCGCCGTTATGAGAATGGCGAAGGCAGCGATGCGGAACTCAACGACCTCCTTCATCTCATCGACCATGCGGACGGCTGGAACCTCGACTCTCGGATCAAAGCGGCGTCCACCGCGCTAGGCACGCCGCCGTTAGACGCGATGGTCGGCCCACTTTCCGGCGGGGAAAAACGGCGTGTCGCTCTCTGCCGCGCGCTTGCCTGCCAGCCGGATTTGCTCCTGCTAGACGAGCCGACGAACCATCTCGACGCAGAGTCCATCCGCTGGCTCGAGGAGTATTTAAAAAGCTTCCCCGGCGCGGTGATCTTCGTCACCCACGACCGCTACTTCCTCGACGTGATCGCCACCCGCATCATCGAGATCGACCAAGGCCGCGCGTTTTCTCATCCGGGCAATTACACTGCGTTCCTCGAATCCAAGGCGATCCGCCAGCAAATCGCCGGCCAGACCGAGCGGCGGCGGCAGCGGTTCCTGCGCGAGGAGTTAGAATGGGTTAGATCCGGCGTGAAAGCACGTGGCACCAAGCAGCGCACCCGGCTGGACAAGTATTATGAGATCGAAGGCCTCGAAGCGCCGCCCGAGGAACGGGAAATGGATTTGCTCATCCCGCCGCCGCCGGACTTGGGCAACATCGTCGTCGAACTCGAAGGCGCAGGCGTGAATGTGGGCACGGAAAAGTCGCCACGCTGGTTGTTTCGCCATCTTACATTGAGCCTGCGCCCCGGCACCTGCACCGGCATCGTCGGTCGCAATGGCGTGGGTAAAACCACCTTGCTCAAGCTCTGTCTCGGCCAGCTCGCGCCGACCGAAGGCACCGCCGTCACCGGCAAGCGGGTGAAGGTGAACTACATCGACCAAACGCGGATGGTGCTCGATGGCACTGGCTCGCTACTAGACGAAATTTCCGACGGCAACGAGAAGCTGATGTTCGGCAACCAACCGCTCGGCGCACGGAACTATCTGCGGCGTTTCCTTTTCGACGACAAGCGGATCAACGAGCGAGTCGATCTTCTATCAGGCGGCGAGCGGGCGCGTTTGATGTTGGCCAAGGTTTTGAAAAATGGCGGCAACGTCATCGTCCTCGACGAGCCGACCAACGATCTCGATCTGCCATCGCTGCGGATGTTAGAGGAAGCGCTCGCAGTGTTCGACGGTTCGGTCATCGTCGTTTCCCATGACCGCTATTTCCTCGACCGGATCTGCGATCAGATTATCGCGTTCGAGGACGACGGCATCGCGGTGCAGGCAGGAAATTACTCTTACTATTTGGAAAAACGCCAAGCCCGCGAAGCCGCCCAACGGGCCTTGGCGCAAGCTGCCGCGCGCGATGCCGCGGCCCGCCAAAAAGCCGCAAGCACCGCACCCGCAGCGAAAAAAGGCCGCAAACTCACATTCAGTGAGAAGAACGAACTCGAAGGCATGGAGACGGCCATCCTCGCCATCGAGCAGGAAGCTGAGGGAATCGAAGCACTCCTCCACGATCCAGATTTCCAGGCAAAACGCTTCGCCGAGATCCCAGCAATGGTGGAAAGGTTAGACGCCGCCAAAGCCAAAGTCGCACGGCTCTATACCCGCTGGGAAGAGCTGGAAGCACTCAAAGAAGGCTGATAGCCCGGAGTGCGGCACGCTCTGCTGATCGCTCCGGCAGATGGAAGCCCGTTGGGATCTCCTATTCAGTCTTTCTGATTTCCATGTCGCTTTGACAAGTGAGGAGAACAGTGATCCTCCCAAGTCGATCTAATGGATCGCTGTAAAGGTTCCCTCACACACTGTCCAAAATCTTTACAATGCGGATTGTCGGGTCGAATTCCAGATTCAGCTAAAAACCATATTTTTCTCATAACCTATTTAAAATGAATAAATTAAATATTGTCCGGGCCGGGTTGGCATGGTATTTGCTCAAGGTCGCCCCAGAACGAGCGATCACCCACTTAGTCGCTCTAGCACCTCCAAACAAACCACCCCTATGAAAACAACTGCTGGAATCAAAATTTTGCTTACTTCGCTTCTTGTTGCTGGAGCCGCCCACGCGCTCCCAATCACAGGAACCATTAATATTTCCTCGTTCGCAGACAATGCCTTCAACGTAAATTACGGCACCAATACGGTGACCTTTGGAGCCGGAACGAATGCCATCGTGACCAATCCTACAGGTTCTTATCTCGGACTTCTGGGGTCTGGAGTCCACTACAACAGTTTTGTTTACTCTCCCTTTGTCGGACCTATCAGCCCACTCTGGATGACCACCTCTGGCGCACCGGCATCCTCTTTCAATCTGACATCCATCACGTTCATCGACGAAAACGTAGGTAACTCATTGACCTTGACTGGTCTTGGAATCGCGTTTGTGGATGGATTCGACCCTACGGTGGGAAGCTGGAGCTTCACTGCAACTCAAAATGGAACCACTTTTGGCTGGGATTCGATCAACAGCCCAGCACCGAGAGTGCCGGATGGTGGTGCCACTTTGGCTCTCCTTGGCTTAGGTGTTCTCGGTCTCGGCGGAATGCGCCGGTTCCTCCCTTCGCTTAAAAAGTAATCAATCACTAACCTCCATGGGTTAATGGCGAGCAGGGCAATAGCCCTGCTCGTTTTTTTTGGCCCGTCCTCAGGAATGGCGGAGATTCTGCGCCACTGGGTGGGCCATTTCAAGGAATGCGCGAGGGCAAAGGGAGTGGAACCGGATTGCTGTGGAGCATGCGGGATCCGGGAGTTAGGGTTTGAAATTGCGGGATTCTTTTGGCAACCTGCATCTGATCGAAGGGAGAGACTCGCTTTCAAACACAAGGGATTGCCCTGAGTGCTTGCCGGATCCTCGCCGAAGCTGAGATCCGCTTCATCACCGTGGGGGAGAGAGCGCTGCTACATCCCTGCCTCCTGCAGACTACGCATTTTTGGAGATGTATCGCAAATCGACCGAAACTTTGGTGCCATTTTCCACCAGTGCCGTGTGAGGCGGGGGAGCGATCCGCAATGTCACGCGATTGCGTGATATCTACGTGTCCAGAATTCTGCCAGAGTCTTCTCGTCAGCAAGTAATTCGCTTTCCCCTCCTCATACCTGCGGAGGGTTCCCCCCCACCAACATCCCCCCATGAAAATGAGCTTATCAAGCACCCCGAGTGTTTCGGTCAAGGCTGATGCCTGCCGTCTCGCAGACTTCGTCCTGTTCACGCAACGCAGCTGCATCCTGAACCTCTCGAAAGAGTTGAACCGAGGCAATCTGTCGTATCCCCAATTTTTCCTGCTGACTTATCTTTCTAGCGAAGAGTATCTGACGATGACGGACATCGCAGGAAAGATGGGTCACTCGACTGCCGCCGCAACCGGCTTGGTGGATCGCATCGAGAAATTAGGCTACGTAGAACGCGCCCATGCTACGGAGGACCGGCGGAAGATCATGGTGCGCATCACGCCGAAGGGCGTGGAATTTGTGGCTCACATGCGGAAAGAAATCGCGACAGATCTAGCGGGCATCCTATCCTCAATGGACGAGGAGACGGCGGAAACCGTGGAACACACAAAACGCGAGATTGCCTCACGCTCGATCGCGTGATTTGGCGGATTGACAATCTCGCGAACGGCCCCCCGGGCCAGCGTCCCTTGATTTTCTAGCAGCCGCAGCTCACTGCGTATTTGACCTCCAAGAACGTTAGATCCTCAGCCCTGCCGTTCTGCGAGATGTAGGAGGGCTGGAGGGCATATGACTTGGGTTCTGCAGTGAATCAGTTAGAGAAGCCGCTTCATCACTGCGGCGGCTATCAGCGCCCGCAAGTGTGGAGAAACTGAGAAGTTGAAAAACTGAAACGGCGATTTGAGTGCTAGCCACCGGTGCGGCTCGGAGATTAGGTTGCGCCAGATGATTTTGGGATTGATGGAACCTTTCGGGTTAATCGAGCAGGGCGGCCCGCTGGTGTGGGTGCTGCTGGGGTTGGCGTTTATCGGCACGGTTTGCGTGGTGGAGCGGTTGTTTTTCTTCCACCGGGCGAGGATCAATGTGGGGAATTTGCTAGTCGGCCTGTCGCAGCACATCCGGCGGCGGGCGTTTGCGGAGGCGCTGCACGAGGCGGCGCGGGCACCAGGACCGGTGGCGCGGGTGGCCCATGCGGCGCTACTGCGGTATTATCTGAACCGCGCGGATTTGCGCGATGTGGTGCAGGAAGCGGGGCAACTGGAGGTGCCGAAGATCGAGAAAAACATCCGGGCGGTGCTGGGTGTGGCGTTGCTGGCGCCGCTGGTGGGGATGTTAGGGACGATGGTGGGGATGCTCGAAACGTTTCAAAAAGTCAGCGAGCAAGGCGGCTTCACCGGCCCGGCGGAACTCTCGGCTGGGGTTTTCACGGCGCTCATCACATCGGTCATGGGGCTGACGGTGGCGGTGCCGCTGTATCTATTTTACCTGTATTTCCTAGGGCGGGCGCAACGGCTGGTGCACCGCCTGGAGCGAGCGGGCATCGAGATGGTGCATCTCATCGCGGATGCGCGTGAGGAGGAGGAGTTCGCACCATTTCGCGGTGAAACGACGGGGCACAAGAAGGTGGCCAAACCGAAACCGGTGAAATGAAGCTGGAAATGACGTTGCCAGAGCGCCCGGGATTTTTGCACGCGGTGCCGATCCTGAATATTTTCGCGCTGCTGCTGTTGTTTTTCCTACTAGGCCCGTCGCTAGTTTTGCAATCGGGCGTGGCGGTGGATTTACCGCCGTCGAAGTTTCAAATGGAGCGGTATGAGGACGCGCTGGTGGTGACGCTGGGGCCAAGCGAGCCAGGGCCGCGAATCCATCTGGGGCGGGACTCGGTGACGGCGGCGGAGCTAGGCGAGCGGCTCGACGCGCTGCGGGCAGCGGGTGCGCCGGCGAAGACGATCGTGCTTCTCAAGAGCGACGCTGGGACGCCCGTCGGGGTGGAGCGAGAAGTCACGGAACTGGTGCTGGGCAAGGGATTCCGCTTGGCCATGGTCGGGAAAAACCCGGCGGCTGAAGTGGTTCCAATTCCAAAAACGAAGAAGAAGTGATGGCAAGCGGCGCGGTCAGACCTAAGCTGGCGGGCACTCCGGATTTGGTGTTCCGCTGGCGTCCGATCAAGCCGCAATGGTTGTCCAGACTGCTCGCCTTGGCGTTCGCCGCAGTCGCGCTGGCGCTCTTGATGACCGTGCGAATCCGGGTGGTGGCTCCGGAAAAATCGGTGCCGCAGCGGGCGGCGGTGATTTACCTGCGCGACGACGCTCAGGGCCGGGATCTGTCGCTGCGGGCGCAGGAAGGTGGGCCATTTCCCGCGAGATTCCGGTTGTCACAATGGGAAGGGTTGGCGGAGTTAGAGACCAGCGCGATGGAGGCATCGCGTTTTCAGCCGGAGCCTTACGTGTCACCGATTCGCGAGTTGCCCGCAGCAAACCAGCTTCAATCGCTGGAACTGGCGGCCAAGGGGCAGTCTTTTTTTCCGCAACGCACCACGGCATCGACCGACGGCCCGGTGCTAGCGAAGCTCAAACTGGCGCCCGCGCTTTATCCGCTAGCTGGCATTTCCCAGGAAACTCTGCCGCTCGATTTGCCGCCCTTCGACGGGGTGGTGGATGGTGAAATGTCCGCGTCGTCGTGGCGGTTTCTGTTGCGCTTGAAACCCGACGGCGGCGTGGCGGAATGCGTTTCCCTCGTGGAAAAAGTCGGCGAGGCGCGTGCGCCCGAGCTGGAAGCGTGGCTGCACCAGGTTCCCTTCAAGCCGGAGCCTGGGAAGCCGTTTCGTTGGATCGCCGTGGGCATCGGATTCACCAATCAACCCGCCGATGGAACTGACGCTCGCTGATTTCGTGCTCTACGTGGTGCTCGGCTGCTTCGTGCTGGTGCCGGTGTTTGCCGTGATTTCCCGGGCGCTCCATAACCGGACGGAAAAACGCTCGCTCGCTAACCGGGTGATTTGCCGACTCTGCCTCCACGCGTTTGAGGATAGCAGCCACGTCCGAACCGTCGATTGCCCGGTTTGCGGAGCCGTGAACGAAAAAGGCCGCAGCCGGAGGCTCGGGTGAGAAATGTTGATGGTCCGTTGTTGATAGTTGGTAGGAAGAGGAGGGAACAGCCTCGTTCTTTTCTTCCCATCAACCATCAACTTTCCACCATCAACTCCTCTTCAATCTATTTTTCGTGCCTTGTAGTAGGTTTCCTGCTTTCCCTCGCGCCGCCCAAGCCGACTTCCCTTTGCCCATGTCCACCGAGCTGACCCGTAATTTCTCCATCATCGCCCACATCGACCACGGGAAAACCACGCTGTCAGACCGACTCATGGAGATGACTAGCACGGTGACGATGCGGGAGAGCAGTGCCCAGCAGCTTGACTCGATGGATCTCGAGCGGGAAAAAGGCATCACCATCAAGTCCCACCCGGTGGCCATGGAATACAAGGCGAAGGATGGAAAAACCTATAAGCTCAACCTGCTAGACACGCCCGGCCACGTTGATTTCTCCTATGAAGTCTCCCGCGCGCTCGCTGCTTGCGAAGGCGCGATCCTGATGGTGGACGCCGCGCAAGGCGTCGAAGCTCAGACGGTCGCTAACCTGCATCTCGCGACCGAGCAAAACTTGCTCATCATCCCTGTCCTCAACAAAATCGACCTTCCCGCTGCGGATGTGGCGAAGTGCAAGAAGCAGCTTGAGGAAATCCTCTGCATCCCGGCCGAGGACTGCATTCCATGCTCCGCGAAGGCCGGCATCGGCATTGAGGAAATTTTAGAGGCCATCGTCGCCCGCGTGCCCGCGCCGGTGGAGAATCCCGACAAACTACTACGTTGCTCGGTCTTCGATTCCCTCTACGACACCTACCGCGGCGTGGTCTCCTACGTCCGGGTGTTTTCCGGCACCGTTAGAAAAGGCCAGCGGGTGCGGCTGATGGCCACCGGGAAAACTTACGAGGTCAAGGAAGTCGGCGTTTTCACTCCGAAGATGAGCGTCCGCGAAGTACTATCAGCGGGCGATGTCGGCTACGTCATCGCTAACATGAAAGCCGCAAGTGAGGTGAAAGTCGGCGACACGATGACCGACAACACCCACCCCTGCCCCGAGGCGCTTCCCGGCTACAAGGAAATCCAGCCGATGGTTTTTTCCGGTATCTATCCGGTGGATTCCTCGGATTACGAAGCACTCAAGCTCGCCATGGGCAAGCTCCAGATCAACGACCCTGCATTCACTTATGCGTCGGAAAGCTCGACGGCACTTGGCTTTGGCTTCCGTTGTGGCTTCCTCGGGCTGCTGCACATGGAGATCATCCAAGAGCGCCTGCGCCGCGAGTTCGACATGGACGTCATCTCCACCTATCCATCGGTGATCTATCACGTCTCGATGACCGACGGCACCGAGATGATCGTCGATAACCCGACGCTTTTCCCCGACCCTCAAGGCATTCAGGAAATCCGCGAGCCGGTCGTGAATGTCTTCATCATGGTGCCCGGCGAATACATCGGCGATATGATGCAGCTCGTGTTAGAAAAACGCGGTGATGTCACTAACACCGAGACCATCGACGACACCCGGGTGATGCTTTCCTGCGTCCTGCCGCTCTCGGAGATCCTCGTCGATTTCAACGATCGCCTTAAGTCAATGACCCGC
The DNA here is from genome assembly GCA_043729385.1 of Akkermansiaceae bacterium. Taxonomy (GTDB): domain Bacteria; phylum Verrucomicrobiota; class Verrucomicrobiia; order Verrucomicrobiales; family Akkermansiaceae; genus Luteolibacter. The sequence continues at coordinate 26,351 of JAYTLO010000077.1, read as the reverse complement.
GGCTATGGCTCGATGGACTATGAACATTCCGGCTACCGCGCTGCGAAAATGGTCAAGATGGACATGCTCATCGCTGGCGATCCCGTCGAAGCATTTTCCACCATCGTCCACCGCGACAAAGCAGAGAGTTACGGTCGCTCGCTCGCCGCAAAGCTCAAGGACGTCATCCCATCGCACCTCTTCGTCGTCGCCATCCAAGCCGCCGTCGGTGGCAAGATCGTCGCCCGCGAATCCATTTCTGCCATGCGCAAAAACGTCACCGCCAAGTGCTACGGCGGCGATATCACCCGGAAGCGGAAACTGTTGGAGAAGCAGAAGGAAGGCAAAAAGAAGATGAAACTCTTCGGCAAGGTGAACATCCCGCAGGACGCCTTCATCAAGGTGCTGAAAAGCGGGGATTGATGTGGGTCGCAGAGTTGCAATCGCGATGAAAGCTTCCGATCATTCACCCATGCCTGCGAACGTCCGACTTCTTTTCACGGCCACCATTCTCCTTCCAGCTGCCTTAGCGCTGACCAGTTGCGACAAGGTGAAAACGGCCTTGTCGAAGCTCTCTCAAAACAAGCAGACAGAATCCGGAGCCCCTGTTGTAAAAGGAACATTTAGCAGAGATCAACTTTCGGACATCGATCAGGCAAGCTATCCAGGGTTCATTGCCCGCAAGAACGCACTAGCGATCGTGGATTTCACCGCCACGTGGTGCGGCCCGTGCAAGATGCTCGCACCAGTCTTGGAAAAAGCCACCGAGGCGAATCCCGGAGTGGTTTATATTGGCCGGGTGGATGTGGACAGGAACCGTGACTTGGCAAAAGCGCAGGGCGTCAACGGGATTCCAGATGTCAGGATTTTCAATGACGGCAAGGAGGTTGCTCGATTCGTTGGCTTCCCGGGAGAAAAAGCGGTCTTGGAAAAAGTGGCCGCGCTGTCCAAGGACATTCAGCCCGCGGCGGCTGAAGCGGCTCCGGCTGTTCCAGCTACGACTGAACCGGAGATCACTCCTGCGAGTAAGGACTGGATGCCTCAGGGCATGAAGAGGCGTTGAACGGTCAGCATCTGTATCGGCGGATCGCCCGACTCCGTTAGAACTTCCAACTGCATCCCAGCGTGAAACCCAGCGCATCGATCCCCGGATTCGGATCGGTGAGGCCGAGGTTGGAGTGGTGGATGAAATAGAGGCCTCCGAGGATAAAGATATCTTCGGTGATTTTCCGGCGCAGACCGAGTTGGCTGAACCAGTTGAAAGTGAAGTCTTGGCCGAGTCCTTGTTCACCGCCGGAGCTGTTCGTCCAGCCGAAGCCGCCGCCGATGGAGAAGAACGCGGAGGTTTTTTGCGAGGGAAACCAATACTCGATGGAGGGAGCGGCGGCGAGTCCTAGATAGATGTCTTCCGGGCCTTTCGTGATCGTTTCAAATAAGGCGGAAAAGCGGTTTCTAACGACAAGCTTGGCGCCGGCCTCGTCTTCCCACAGGGTCCACGCGACGGGTGAACGAAGGGTCAGTTGGGTGGGGATGATTTCGTAATCGATCTCCGTGTTGTTGCCAACGTTCCAGAGGTAGCCGCTTTCCAAGGTCCATTCCCAAGTGTCGGATTCATGGGCGATGACGGGAATAGTTAGCAGGCTCAGCAGGGCGAGTGTCTTCATCGCTGAGGATTAAATGGGCATCTCCGGCCCGTCGAGCACGATGATTTTGGGGCGGGGACGTCTCGTCCTCGCTTTGAAGAGAAGAACGAAGGGACGGGACGTCCCTTCCCCCTATCAATACTCCTCTTCCTCATCCCCGGGCACGGGCGGGATAATGTCCTCGCGCATCAGCAGGCGGGCGAGATCGAGGTCGTCTAGCAAATCTCCCGGCGTGTCGCGGACGATGGCGGCATACGGCGTGATCCGGTCCAGCTCGGCGATCGCGCAGTGGACCATTGAGGAAATGATGTCGCCGTCGTATTTCTCACGTTCGAACAAATTGGTGATGCGGAAAACGAGGAACTCGCGATCCAGGTCATACTCGAAGCCGCCCAGCGTGAGCTGCTTATTCGCGCGAGCTAACAATTCCAAGACAGGCGCCAGGTGTTCTTCATCCAGGCTCAGCGGCGACTCGGAAACGATGACCAGCGCGTTCAACTGCGGGAACGCCTGCGCGATCAAATCGACCCGCGTGTGGTGGGCATCGAAGCCGGCGCGGAGCACCTCACGGCCCTCGACGAGTTCGCAATGCCAGCCATTTTGGCCAAAGGCTTCTTCCACTGTGAGGATTTGTCGGGAATGGGGGCGCATGAAATTTTTATCCGTTCGTGTCCGGCGGTGATAGCCGCCCGACGACCGCTTTGGCAAGCAAGGTCCGCCGGTCCGCGCGAATCGGCGTGAGCGAGAGATGAATCCCAGAGGAATTCTCGGCGTCGTGATGCAGCGTGAGCCGCGTCAATTTCTCATCGACCTCCGCGTGATTGACCTCTTGCCACAACACCAAGCGCATCCCTGCGGCCGCCCGAAAAAACGGGAAAATTTCAATCCCCAGCGGGGTCAGGATTAAATAAGCGTGCCGCGTCAGGCCCACGGCCAGCCGGACCATGCATCCTGCCGAAATAAACGGCATCAACGCCCAAGCCGGATGCGGCAGTTGCGGATTGATGTCCCGGTAAATCGCGGTCGCTAACAGGGTGATCCCCACTGCGGAGAGCACCGCCGCGGCCACCCAAAACAGAGTCGCCTGCCCGGAGCGAGTGAATCGTAGCTCTTTTTCCGGGGCTTGAATCATGGCTGCCATCGCGCGGATCAATCCGTCATCGCGACCACTGCGTTTTCGGCTGCCGTGAGTTCCATTTCGAAGGTCACAAAATCCAGCCCTCGCTCTTCGAGGGCGGAAACACTCTCGAGGTGGCCGATCAGCGCAACGAGCCGCTCCAGCCCGAAAATAGAGGCTCCTCCCTTGCAGCGATGGAGATTGGCTCGCACTTGGTTGAAATTTCCAGCTTCGATCAGTGATTTCCAAGCAGTCATCTGCCGACGCGTGTCGTTGAAATAGTCGAATGCCAGCTCGCGCAGCCCCGCAGGGTCGCCGTGGGCCATCTTTCGAAAATTAGCCGGGTTCATTGGAACGGAGTCGCTGGTCACAAGTGCGGAATTTGTACCCGCTGGACGGCTGTCCTGAAGGTAAAAATCGCGTAGTGTTCAAAAGTTCAAGCCACCGGCCCTTCTGAGACACGGATTTCAGTCTGCAATTGCGCCACCAAATCGTCTCTTCCAGTCGCCTCAGCCAATGCCAATCGCAGGCGGAGGGTGTCGGGTTGTTTGAGTTCATCACGGTTCATCGCACCGATGCATTCGGCGGCAGTTGAGTAGTCACCGATCGCAAACGCTCCTTCCGCCAGCGCCAAACCCGACAGTGCCTCCCTCTCCAAGGGCTTTTCGCGGTAAACCGCCCATTTCGCGTGATCGGGTAAATCCTTCGGGACATCCGGTCCGGCCACTTGCTCAAGATAGACAAACTCGTCGCCGTCCTTGTGTTGACGCCAGAGATTCAGGCCGATGACGATCACCAAGCCGAGGATGATAAAGGACGCTTCCATGAAAAATGGCGTCGTCAGGATGCCGATCATCGTTCCAACCCATTCACCTAGCAGCCCCGGCAGCAACCGCCACCCCGTCAGAAGCCCGGTCACCACCACCATCAGCGCTATCAAAATGCCTGCTCCGATGGCGACTTGTTTTACCCGCTCGTCATGTGGTCGCGTCATTTGTGAGCGGATTTTAAGTCGCTTCCGTTGAAAACCCAATCCTCTAGTTTTATAAAAATACTTCGTATATCTTGATTGTTTTAAAAAGCTGATTAAATTTTCCGTCGCGTGTTCGGATTTTCAAAAATGAAGGGGCTATTCTTCGGAATGTTGGTGAGTTCGCCAGGAGTCGCAGTGTGGATTTTTCGAAATTCCGACACAGCGTTCTCCAACCCGGAGATCCGGCAAATTTCCAACACCACGCTTGCGGAATCCACCGTCCGGGTTCCCGTGGAAGTGATCGCCACCGGCAGCGCCCCCGAGTGGGTCTATATCGAGGTGGCGAGCCAAGCTCTGCCGAAGCCACCTGCCTCGCCCAGTTCGCGCTGAGTTTCTCGGTTTACCCTTGGCTCCCAGCTCGCCGCTGCCTAAACCGCGCCATGCGGCTTTTCGACACGCTGACCCGGACCGAGCACGAGCTCCGACCCATTGATGGTTCCACCTACCGATTTTACTGCTGCGGACCCACCGTTTATGGCCCGGCGCACATCGGGAATTTCCGCACCTTCGTCCTGCAGGATGTCTTCCGGCGGACTCTTGAAACTGGCGGCACCCGGACCTTGCACGTCCGCAATATCACCGACGTGGACGACAAAACCATCCGGGATTCCCAAAAAGCCGGCCAGTCGCTCCAGCAATTCACCGCCGGCTGGACTGAGAAATTCCACGCAGATTGCGAAAAACTCGGGCTGCTCGCGCCGCACATCGAGCCGGGTGCCGTCGATCACATCCCGCAGCAGATCACCATGATCGCGACGCTCATCGAGAAGGGCAACGCCTACGCTTCGGACGACGGCTCTGTCTATTTCAGAATTTCCTCCTTCCCCGGCTACGGTCGCCTGTCCCGTCTCGACGAACGCGAACTCCATCTCGGAAAAACCCAGAACGCCCGCTCTAGCTCGGATGAATATGAAAAAGGCAGCCTCTCCGACTTCGTTCTCTGGAAAACCCGCAAGCCCGAAGACGGTGAAAACTTCTGGCCCTCGCCGTGGGGCGAAGGCCGTCCTGGCTGGCATCTCGAGTGCTCGGCAATGATTCAGGAATATCTTGGCGATTCCTTCGACCTCCACTCCGGTGGCGTCGATCTAGTTTTCCCGCATCACGAAAACGAGATCGCCCAGAGCCAATGCGCCTGCGGTGGCCACTTCGCCGCGAACTGGTTCCACATCGCCCACCTCCTCGTGGATGGCGGAAAAATGTCCAAATCGCTCGGCAATCTCTACACGCTGGAAGACCTCGCCGCCCGTGGCCACACCGCGATGGAAGTCCGCTACGTCTTGATCGGCGCGCACTACCACAAGCCGCTCAATTTCACCCTGGACTCACTATCAGGTGCTCACGAGGCGCTTGCAAAACTCGCCAAAGGTGCCCGTCAGCTCGCCGCGAAAATCGAGCCCGACACCCGCCTGGCCAGCGCCGGATTCGGCCCGTTCCAAGCGGCGTGGGACAGTCTGAACAACGACCTCAACACCCCCGGCGCACTTGGTGGGATGTTCACCGGTCTCCGTGAGTCCGCCAACCTAACTGGCACCGAAGCCGCCGCCGCGCTCGCCGGATTCAACCGCCTGCTCCGCGCCCTCGGCCTGACCTTACCGGAGGAAATGCTGACGCAGTCCCACGAAATTCCCGCTGCCGTCACGGCTCTAGCCGATTCTCGCTGGCAAGCTCGCCTTGCCAAAAACTGGGCCGAGTCCGACACCCTCCGCGCCCAACTCGCCGAACAAGGTTGGCTCGTCAAGGACGGCAAGGACAGCTACACGCTCGAGTCTGCGGGGGGGTGATCGACACTCTTGTCGTGCCGCCAATGAAGTGCGCAAGGGTCGAGCTTACGCGCCTTTCCTTGCTCATCGCATTGACCAGGCGGACAAGAGTGTCCGCCCTCCATCAAGCTGGACTCCAAAATTCGAGGGTTAAGTCACAGCTCCCGATACCCCATCGCGAACGTATCTCCACCCTCGATTCTGCCACTATCTAGGCCTTTTTTGAACCACCGCATCCGTTGCGCCGCCGTTCCATGGGTGAAGGCTTCGGGGGTGACGCGTCCCTGCTGCTTTTTTTGAATCATGTCATCGCCGATGGCGTTCGCGGCGCGCATGGCTTCCTCAATGTCGCTGTTGTCTAGCTTCAAAGCCTGCTTCGAGTGATAGGCCCAGACTCCGGCATAGTAGTCCGCTTGGAGTTCCAGCCGCACCGAATACTCGTTGTAGTCCGGCCTGCCGCGCATCGCCGCTACCTTGTCGGAAATGCCCAGCAATTTCTGCACATGGTGGCCGACTTCGTGCGCGACCACATACGCCTGCGCGAAATCTCCTGGCGAGTTGAAGGTTCTCGCGAGTTCGTCATAGAAACTCAGATCGATGTAAACCTTGCGATCTGCGGGACAATAGAATGGCCCCATCGCCGCACTTCCGCCGCCGCATCCGGTCTGGGTCTGGCCGCGAAATACTTCGAGTTTCGGAAACTCATATTTCTTGCCGATTCGGCCAAACTCACTCGACCAGACGTCCTCAGTTTGCCCGAGCACCACTTTTACGAAATCATACCGCTCTTGCTCCTCTTGGCTCGCCACCACTTGTTGCGATCCCCCTGTGGATGGGCCGCCACCGAGCAACGCGCCGGGGTCCAGGATGCCCGTCATCCAGAGCACCGCACCCACCACCAGCGCCACCAGAATTCCCTTGAATCCGAACACCCGGCCAATGGTCATCAGCAAACCAAGCCCACCGCCGCCGCCCATGCCGCCGCCGGAACTCCGCCCGCGTGCGTCTTCCACATTCGAACTCTCTCTGCGTCCTTTCCATTCCATGATTTTAGTTAGTTAGGGCTGTGAACCGATATCCAATCAATCCTCTTCAGAAAACTCGCGAAAGCGCCGACCTGTCAATCCAAACGATCACGGCAGCTTGGCCAGCGCCTCGCGGCCCCGCGCTTTCATTTCCGCGTCGTCCTTCTCGGTATTAGGCATCGCCATTCCTTTCTCGATGAAACGGCGCGCTTTGCCGTTATCACCCATCTGCGCCCAGGTCCGGCCTTGCTCGATGTAGTGCCGGAGGCGGTTGGGATTGATGGCGATGGCTTTCTCGAAACAAGCAATGGATTGCGCATTGGTGCCCGCAGGTAGCTTGCCGTAGAGCATTTCTCCAAAAGTGCGCTTGAGGCCACTGACGTTGGCGAGTCCTTGATGCCAGCGGCCCAGCACATGCCAGGCCGAGTCATTCTTGGGATCGAGCTTGAGCGCCCGATCCGCTGCCGCCTTGATCCGCGGAGTGGCTTCCACTTGTTCCTTTTTCCCCTGATAGGGCAGCATTTTGCCGTAGGTGATCGCCGGGGAAAGTTGGGCTTCGGAATCGTTTGGTGCGAGTGCCGCCGCCTTTTGCCCGTAGTTCATCGCCATCCCGCCGAGCTTGAGCTTCTCGGCGCCGGTCTTGGCATCGCTCAGCAGGTGCCGGTACTGCCTAGCAATCCGCAGCAGCAGCGCAACGTTGTTAGGCTCAAGCTTTTCGGCGGGCAAATAACTTTTAAGTGCCTCGGCTGGGCGGAAACTGACGTCGAAGACATCGCCCTTTTCCATGAGTTCTGTCGCGGATTGGCCGAAGCTTGGAGTGACCGTTAGAACGAGGGCCAAGACGGTGGAGGCAATGAAGGTTTTCATGATGGGATGTGGGTTTTGATTGGTCGCCAGCTGGATCAGGATTTGGGGGCAAGGATGCGGCCAGCGTTTAAAAGCTCCGCTTCACTCAAGCGTGGCCCTACCAACTGCAAGCTGGTGACAGGGACGGTCTTGCCTCGCGGCGGCATGGGAATGGGAATCGCCAGCGCGGGATTTCCGGCGAAATTCACCCCCACGGTGTTCTGCGAATTGAACACGATCCACTCGAACAGAATCTCTGAGCCGAACCACGGCATCTTCGGTGGCAGGCTCTGCAACGTCGGAGTGGCAATGAAATCCACCTTTTCAAAAACTCTCCGAAGATCCCGTTGCCACGCTGCCTTCCGCTTCAATGCGGCCTCGTAGCCTGTCGCATGATCCAGTCCGCCCTTGGCGATCACCAAGCGGGTGGTTGGATCGACTCCCGGGTTTTTGCTGTATTTGTCATCGTTCAGCCAGGCGTCGGCAAGAGCCACGGTTTTGCCATCGGTTTCCGCCTGCGCCCACTTGGCTTTGAAGCGATCGTCGAGTTTCACCACCTTGAAGCCCTTGGCGGCGAGCGCCTCGTCGATGGCCTTGTCGATCGCCGGATCGGTGCCGCTGATATATAGCCGACCGATCCGGATTTGTTTGGCCGATGGCTTGGCGGCGACCACTTGGCGGTATTTCGAAGCGAATCCCCGCTCCAGCAGATCCATGCCTTCCACCAGATGCGGCATATCCGCAGCCATCGGCCCGACGGTGTCCAGATGCTTGGGGGAAATGGGAAACACGCCCTTGGTCGAGACGAGGCCGTATGTCGTCTTCAAACCATAAATCCCGCAACACGCCGCAGGCACGCGGATCGAGCCGCCGGTATCGGTGCCGATCGCGACATCCGCCCTCCCGGTGGACACGGCCACAGCCGAGCCACTTGAAGAGCCGCCGGGAATCACCTTATGCTTGCCGTCCCAGCGATTGACCGGCGTGCCGAAATACGAGTTTTTACCAGAAACAGTCACCGCAAACTCGGTGAGATTGGTTTTCCCCACGAACTGCACATTTCTCTCACGAGCAATCGCCAAGCACGCGGCGTCGCGCGTCGCTGGTGGATTGTTTCGCGCAAAATACTCGGAACCTGCGGTGGTCACGTAGCCCTTCATGTCGATGAGATCCTTAACCGCAAGGCGCAGCCCAGTGCTTTCCCTCGGAGGAGGCCAGTAACTGATGAAAGCATTATCGCGAGAGTTACGGCGGCTCTCAGAAGTGGACGAGCAGCCGCTGATAGACCCCACCAGCAACAATGCACTTAAAATCCGCTGGGCAGTTAGAATGCGAGCGCGCTTCATGACATCGTTTCATTTGAGTTTTGAAGCAGCGCGGCGCTTGCCGCATCAGCACGACTGTGGGTGGAAAAAGGGGGCATAGTTTTCATAACGAGTCTGATCAATCGCACACTCGGGTTTCATTGCAAACCCAATGACCTGAGCAAACTTTGCGAGATTGATCCCGTCTGTTGCAGGCCTTTGTCGCGCTGATAGCGGGAAATCGCCCGACTGGATTGCGGCCCGATCGACCCGTCAAGAGGACCGTTGTAATAGCCGCGCCGCGAGAGTTCGCGTTGCACCGCAGTGTTGTCCTGATAGCCCTCATTCCCATAGTATTCCCGAGGTGCCGCTTCGCGGGTGGCGAAGTATCTAACGTCCGAGCGCTGATAGTAATAAGACGAATTCGCAGGCCCGTAGTAGTAGCCCCGCCCGGCGTAGCCAGTGCCCAGTGATAGCACAAAGGTGGATCTGGGCCGCGATGTGTAATACTGCCGATCGCGGTCATCGCGATCGCCGCGATCACTCTGGCGGTTCTTCTTGTTTCCCGAACCATGCCCGTTGCCATGATTTTTCTTCGCCTTCGGCCCCTTGGCCTCCGCTTCTTGGGGCAGTGCGATCAGGCAGACCATGGCGACGGCCACGGTTCTAACGATTTGAGAAATAAAGGTGATAGAGGTTTTCATGGGGATGGGTGGTTCTTCGCAGCGTGAATGTGCCACCCTTCCAAACAAAGCTCTATGGGGTGAAACCCGACTCACCGTGGAAGATCCGGTTGCAACTCGAGAAACTCCTGATCCAGTGAACGACATGAACCTCAGCGATGCCGATGACGACCCCGAGCTGCCGCAGACTTGGCTGCAAATGTTAGAGGATCTGGCTTTGAAAATTCCAAGCTCCGCCGAGCCAGCGAGCGACCATCCTCACGCACGCGCCGCAGAGATCATTCGTGTCGCCGGATTTAAGGCGGGTGCCCTTTCCGCCACCCTCGCGCTGCCGCCCGGACCGCTTGGCTTGCTCACGGTCATTCCCGATTTACTCCAAGTCTGGCAGCTCCAACAACAGATGGTGGCCGATGTCGCTGCCTGCTTTGGCAAGACCGCCCAGCTGAATCGCCAAATGATGGTCTATTGCCTGTTCCGCCACGGCGCGGCCATGGTCGTGCGGGACGTCGTCGCCCGCGTCGGCGAGCGGGTCATCGTGAAACAAGCCAGCCTGCGCGTCATCCAGCAAACTCTTCGCAGGATCGGCGTCCAAGTCAGCCAGAAGGCCGTCGGCAAAACCCTATCGCGCTGGTTGCCGATCATCGGTCCAGCCCTCATCGGCGGCTATTCACTCATCGACACGCGGAACGTCGGCAAAACCGCCATCGACACCTTCAGCCGCGAGATCGAACTCGAGCCGCTGACCGGAGTGGAATGACGTCACGGTTCGTTTCCTCAGGTTGACGATTTTTCTAACCACTGATTGCACTGATTCCCTGATTGAGAGAATTAAAGACTGCGAGCTTGGCAAAGATCTCAGTCTTAAAATCAGTTCAATCAGTAAAATCAGTGGTCAATTCTGATCCGCACCCCCGCCCGTTTCTCCAATGAGTTTTGCTTGGCGGCGTGCATCGCCCTGATACCACAGAGCCATGAGCGACACCGCCAACCGCATTCCCGAAGATATCAAATCCGCCATGAGAGCCAAGGACACCGTCAGCCTCAATGCCCTCCGCGCGTTGAAAAGCGCCCTGATGAATGCCGCCATTGAGAAGGGCAACCTCAGCATCGTCCTCGACGAATCCGAAGTGCTTGCCGTCGTTAGAAAACAAATCAAGCAGCGGGTTGATTCGTGCGAGCAGTTCGAGAAGGCCGGCCGCGCCGAGCTGGCGGCGACTGAGAAAACCGAGATCGAAATTCTATCCCGCTACCTCCCCGCCGCGCTCGGTGAGGACCAGCTTGCCGCCATCATCGAACAGGCCGTGGCCGATACCGCCGCCACCGGCAAGGCAGACATGGGCAAGGTGATGAAGCGTGCCCAAGAACTCGCAGAAGGTCGGGCAGACGGCAAATTACTATCCGCCGCAGTGATGAAGAGGCTCCTCTAACTGGCACCCTTGCGATCCGGGACGAGCAGGAGCTCGCAAGGGCGATTTCCGAATCGCTCATGCCCGGCTCGCTGGCGTTCAAATCGCCCTTTCAGTTTTTCGGCTTTTCAGTTTTTCCGCATCTGCGCCATGATCCCCCCATGCTCCAGACCGCCTCCGCTTTGAAAAAACTTCTGCTTCAGAAATCTGTCCGCACCGGCAGCTTCACCCTCGCTTCCGGCAAGCAGAGCGATCTCTACATCGACTGCCGGGTGACCGCGCTCGATCCTTTCGGAGCCTTGCTCATCGGCGATCTCGGCTGGCATGCCGTCCGCTCGAAGATCCATTCCGAGCAACTCAAGATCGACGCCATCGGCGGCATGACTCTCGGGGCCGACCCGATTTCCCTCGCCGTCGGGATGGCCTCTGCGACGAAAAATCCCGCCGAAGCCCTTCAGGTTTTTACCGTCCGCAAGGAGCCGAAGGGCCATGGCGCAGGCAAACAAATCGAGGGCAATTTCCAATCCGGCCACAACGTGATCGTCGTGGATGACGTCATCACCACCGGCGGCTCCACTCTCAAAGCCATCGACGCCATTGAGCGCGAAGGTGGAAACGTCGCGTTCTGCTTGGTGCTCGTGGATCGCGAGGAAGGCGGCCGCCAAGCCATCGAAGCGCGAGGCGTGCACGTCATCTCGCTGTTCACGCGGAGTTCGCTGCTGGATGAGTGAAGCAGGGGGCGGGGTCATCGCATGTTCTCGCGGCCTGCTGATTGAAATATGCAATCGTCCTACATCTTGTATGGATGAATGAATCACTTCCATTGGAGGATTTATGATGCCCGCTTGCATCGATCTCCCGACCGTATTACGGTGCGCCAATCGATATGGATACCGTCACCCTTTCTCCCAAATTTCAAGTCGTCATCCCGCTGGTCATTCGGGAGGCGCTGCAGCTCACGCCCGGCGAGAAGTTGCGGGTCATGCGTTACGCTGACCGGGTGGAATTCATTCCAGTCCGCCCGATCCAGCAGATGCGCGGTTTTCTTCGTGGCATGGACACAACCATCGAGCGGGAGGATGACCGCCTTTGAGCACAGCTAACGTCGTGGACTCCTCGGGGTGGCTCGAATATTTCACTGACAGTCTTCGCGCAGCGTTGTTTGCCGAAGCCGTTGAAGACAGTGAAAATCTCATCGTGCCGGTTATCTCCATTTATGAAGTTTTCAAGAAAGTGCTAAGGGAGCGAGGTGAGGATGAGGCGCTCCAGATCGCCAGCATGATGCAACATGGTCGCGTCGTTGACATGGATTGTTCGCTGGCACTCGAAGCCGCACGCCAAGGTTTGCCACTGGCTGACAGCATGATCTACGCTACGGCGATGCGCCACGGAGCGACTCTTTGGACTCAGGACGAGCATTTCAAAGAGCTTCCGAACGTCCGCTATTTCCCAAAAGGTCCCGCGACCTAACGGCTCGCAAAACCTGGCGGGTACGCCAAAGCGCTTTGCGGATAAAATGAATTGCCCAATCCGCCCGGCTGGTTTTGTCTTTCCGGGCTGTCAGGGGCCGTGGAGGTTCGGCAGGCGAACCCCGCCAGGCCTTGATCGGAGCAACGGTAGTTTGTCCGAACTTGCCGCGGATTCCCTGGCGGCACTTTTTGTGTTTTTCCCCGAAGTGCGGCGTGAGTTGAAAAACTTTCGGTCGCAATGGGTCGGGTGGGAGTTAAAGTCTTCCCTACGTGGAAAACTCAGACGCAAAGACCCCGCCGGTGGAAGAACCTGTCGAGAAACGGCAGACATTAGAAACGACTCGCCGCCAATTTTGGCTGATTTCAAAGGCGTTCTTTGCATCGGAACGCAGGCGCAAAGCGAGGGGGTTTTTGATCGCCTTGCTGGTGTTGGCGCTGGCGGTGGGGGCGGTGCAACTGCTGATGAGCTATGCCGGACGAGACTTCATGACGGCGATTACGAACAAAGATCCGGCGGCGTATTGGAAGGCGTTAGGGTGGTATTTGGGGACGTTCGCATTGGCGATTCCCATCGGCGTTTACTATCGCTGGGTCGAGGAACGGCTGGCGCTGCTGTGGCGGGAGTGGCTGGCCCAGCATTTGGTGAAACGCTATTTTAACAACCGCGCCTACTTCCGGCTGCGGGGGTCGGAAAGCGTGGATAACCCGGATCAGCGGATCAGTGAGGATGTTAGAAATTTCACGGTGAGTTCGCTGTCCTTTCTGTTAATTGCGCTTAACTCGCTGATCACGTTGCTCACATTCATCGGCGTGCTGTGGCTGATTTCCGGCACCCTCGTCGCAATGTTAGTGGTGTATGCCATCGCTGGCACGGGCATCAGCATCTTGATCGGCCGCAAGCTGGTTAGATTGCATTACCATCAATATGAAAAGGAGGCGAACTTCCGCTATGCGCTAGTGCGAGTGCGAGATAATGCGGAATCGATCGCTTTCTATCGGGGAGAAAAACGCGAGCACTTGGACTTATTTAACCGGCTGACCACGGCGGTGGCTAACATGCGCTTGATCATCATTTGCAACCGGAACCTCGCGTTTTTCACCAACAGTTATAACTACCTCGCGCTGGTGCTGCCGGTGGCCATCGTGGCTCCGATGTACATGCGTGGGCAGGTGGAATTCGGCGTGGTGACGCAGGCGGCTGGGGCGTTTGCCACGGTGCTCACGGCACTATCGCTGATCATCACGCAGTTCGGCGGCTTGAGCGCTTATCTGGCAGGCGTCCAACGGTTAGGCAGCTTGTGGGACCAGCTCGATGAGCACGACGCGGAGGAACAACGGATCGCATTCGAGGCAACGAACAAGCCCGAGGAAAACAGTCGGGTCGTGAAGTTAGATGAACTCACCATTTGCACTCCGGTGGTCATGAAGACGCTGGTGGAGAAGCTTTCCTTCCAGCTGCGGGTGGACCAAAGCTTGATCATCATGGGCGCGAGCGGCACCGGCAAAAGCTCGGTCCTGCGCACCATCGCCGGGCTGTGGCCTGGAGCAAGCGGGCTGCTAGAACGTCCGGCGGCGAACCAATTGATGTTTCTCCCCCAGCGGCCGTACATGGTGGAAGGTTGCCTGCGGGATCAATTGCTTTACCCGTACCCGGATCGTGGAGCCAGTGATGAGGAAATCCTCGCGGTGGTGGAGGCGGTACATCTAACTGATGTGCTGGAGCGCGTGGAAGGTGAGCTGGACCGGGTGGTGGACTGGAATAACATGCTCTCGCTCGGCGAGCAGCAGCGCATCGCCTTCGCGCGTTTGTTCCTGCGCCAGCCCAAGTTCGCGTTCTTGGACGAGGCCACCAGCGCGCTCGACGAGGACAACCAGGACCATCTCTATCGCCAGATCCGGGATTCGGAAATCGGCTACATCAGCGTGGGACATCGCACAACTTTGATTCCCTATCACGACCGCCTGCTGACCTTGGATCGGTCGGGTTCGTGGAAGTTAGAAGATGTCGCGAAAGCGTTAGTTTGAGTGCGGTGCTCTCGCCGGATAGTGGCTGGCGCGTCTCGCGCCAGACCGTTGCGGAGGCGTCCCGCCTCGCGCATCGCATTTCCGGGCGGGACGCCCGGACAACGGTCTGGAGCGGGACGCTCCAGCTACGTTAGTTCGCCGGGATGCGGAACTTGGCGGTGGTGAAGCCGGGGGCTTCGGCGCTAAACTCCCACGCTCCGCCAGGTCCGCCGGTGGCGGGTTTCGGCGCGAGTTGGAGTTTTCCCGCGACGCTGCCTTTGGTTTCGCTGATGCCTTCTGATAGACCGAGGATGGCGCGGACGATGGTGCCTGAATCGCCGTCTTTGAGGGCGATCTGAGGTGGCATCGGCACTTCACCCCAAGCACCGGCACCGCCGGTTTTGAGCTTGGCCTTTATATAGTCGATGGCATCTGGGCGGTCGCGGTATTTGAGTGAGACATTGAGGTAAGCCGGGCCGACGGATGGGCGGTCCACTTGATGGCAGGCGAGGCAGAGGTTGGCGGTGACGAGGGCGGTGATTTCTGGGCTGAGCTGCGGTCCGCCGGCGTCGTGGCCGGTCGATGGAATGTAACGGGCGCGGACGATTACTTGAGCGGCGTCTGGAGTGGGCGTGCCGCTGATTTTGAAATCGACGGTCGCACCGAAGCCGTAGGCTTTCGCATTGTCCGTGAGCTTGAGCGTGAGCTCGGGGGCGGTGATTTCCTGAGTGAGGGAAATGCGGGCGACGGAGTTCGGACTCTTGCCGTCTGAGGCCACGGCGCGCACTTCGCTCCCTTCCCCGGCGGGCAGGGTGATGCTGGAGCCGCTGCCAAGTTTGCGCTCAGTCGCGCCGGTGGTGAGCCACCAAGTGACGGTAATTGAGTCGTTGTCGGGATCGGTCGCGGACTGGACGGAAAAGCTGCGGTCCTTACCGGCGACGGGCTGGATGGAGATGACTGGCGAGCGGTTGGCGGAAGTCGGGAGCAGGCGGGAAAGAAATCCGTTTTTGTTGAACCACCACTCGGAGCCATAGTCGAGCAGCCAGACGGAGCCGTCGTTGGCCATTTCCATGTCCATGGGGTGGCGGAAGCCTGCTTCGAGGAGGGTGAGGCTGGTGAGTTTTTCGCCCGCGCCGAGCTTGGCCTTCCAGATTTTTCCACGAATCCAGTCGTAGGTGAGCAAGGTGTGATCGTCTTCTTTGGGGAGGAGATTGTAGCGGCGGGCTGGATCGAAGTAGAAGACCGGGCCGGCCATCGCATTGCGCCCGCCCTTGCCCATCACGGGAAATTCGGGACTCTCGGCGTAGGGATACCAGATGAAGGCGGACTGCCCGGGCGGCAAATCGGTGAGGCCGGTGTTGCGAATGCTGGTGTTTTGCGGCGCAGCGGGATCGGTCATGCGACCGATCTTGCCGGTGGCGAAATCCTTGATCGCGTACGGCTTGTTGTTGCCGACGAGGAACGGCCAGCCGAAATTTCCGGCAGTTTTGGCTTGGTTCACCTCGTCATGGCCGGCTGGGCCTTTGTCCGAGGGAGCACCTGCATCCGGGCCGACTTCGCCCCAATAGACGACGCTGTTTTTCGAGTCGATGGACATGCGGAACGGGTTGCGGCAGCCCATCGCGTAGATTTCCGGGCGGGTCTTGGCGGTGCCCACTTGAAATAAATTGGCGGGTGGGATTTCGTAGCCAGTCTCGGTCGGGCGGATGCGGAGGATTTTCCCGCGAAGGTCGTTGGTGTTGCCCGCGCTGCGTGCGGCGTCCCATGGCAGGCGGTTTTCCTGATTGTCGATGGGCGCTGAGCCGTCGCTGGCGAAGGGGTTCGTATTGTCCCCCACGCTGAGGTAGAGCAAGCCGTCCGGGCCAAACTGGACGGAGCCGCCGTGGTGACAGATCCGGTCGTGCCGCTGGACTAGGACTTCTAGCAGCATGAGTTCCGAGGTGAGGTCGAGCAGGCCGTCCTTGAGCTGGAAGCGGGAAAGGCGGTCGATGAGTTTCACCGGGTCGCTGTAGTAGAGAAAGAGCCGCTGATTGCGCGCGAATCCGGGATCGAGCGCGATCCCTTGAAGGCCGTCCTCCACGGCGGAATCGCTCTTGGGATCGGCGGCTCGCAGGGCGGAAACGGGGAGGTTGCCGATTTCAAACAGGCCGCCAGTTTCGGGGCGGATGCGGAACAATCGGCCTTCCCGCTCGACCACGTAGACGTCGCCGTCAGGGGCGATGGCGAGGGACATCGGGTCGTGAAATCCTTCGGCGATGGTGTCCTTCTGAATGGGAGCGGCTGCTGCGGTGGCCACGCAGAGGAGGGCGAGAGAGAGGGAATTTCGCATGAGAAAAGTGGGCGTTACGGAAGTTTGTGGCAGTTCCCTTTCAGGTCGCCTGCTGGAGCGGGTCAATCTAACGCGAATAAATCTGCGGCAACCTGTAATTTTTTCGGGGCAGTGACCTCATCCTTGGGCGCAAGAGGCTCATGGGAAATCGTAGGTTCCTCGATGATCGGAGCGACTTCCTCGATCATTTCGGGTGCCTCTTCCTCAAAGGTCGGGATGGGTTCAAGAGTGTCGGGAATTTCCTCAATGGCCGCAGGAGTTTCTTCGAGGCTGGGAGGGGCTTCCTCCATAATTGCAGGAGCTTCCTCAACGATTTCAGCAACTTCTTCGACAATGACAGGAAGCGCGGCAAGAATGACGGGGGCTGCGAAAGCAGGGATTTCGGCTTCCTTCTTCTTGTTAGCTTCGACTAAGCGGAGGACTTCGGCCTTCGCGGCGGCGATGCGTCCGGAGTCCACGACTGGGCCGATTTTCCGCTCCACGGCGGCGACCGGGCGGGATGAATCGCTCACGTTAGCGAGCTGGGCGATGGCTTTTTCCAACGACTCGACGGCGGTCGCCTCGCGCTTTCTCATTTCTCCGGCGAAGCGGGTGGAAACGGCCACGGATTCGCGGAGCCGCTCGATTTCGGCGTTGAGCACGGCGCTGTCGCCGGGGCGGTTTTGGAGGATCGCGAGTTGCTCGCGGGTTTTCGAAAGCTCGTTCTCGAGGGCGAAGCTGCGGTCCTTCTGGGCCTTTTCCCCGTCGTTGGCGCGGCTGTTGAGGTTCCTGACGGTGTCCTGAGATTTTTTAAGATCGGCCTCGAGCGAGGAGCTGCGTTTGGCTTCCGTTTCGAGTGCTTTACGCGCGGCATCCAGCTCGGCGGCGGTGGTTTCTAGGGTTGTTTTGGAAACGGACGAAGCCTGGAGATTTTCCAGCTCGGCCTTCACGTTCTTATGAGCGGTCTTGGATTTTTCCAAAGCAGTCTCGAGATTTTTCGCCCGATCCTGTTGCCCCTTGTCGCTGGCGGGAGCGGCCTTGGTGGCTTTAGTCGGGGCGGGCTGGTTGCTCACGCCACGCACCGACCAGCCGAGGAAACCGAAAACGGCGGCAAGGACGGCAAGCACGGGAAGAACAGCGGAAAGGTGTGTTAGAGTCTCGTTCATAAACTGGGTAGGAAGTCACGCGCTCAAGCGCGCGGGCTTGTATCGCCGGGAAACCCTGCCGGTCAACTTCATTGCCATGCGGAATTTCTGCGGCATGATAGCGCCGTGTTTCAGTTCATCGGTGGCAGCGCGTTGGCCTTCTTCATCTATCTGGGGGAAATCGGCAACCTCTTGGCCGCCGTCTGCGACTCGCTCCTCCACGGTAAAATCCGCTGGCGATTGGTGCTCGAACAGATCGCGGAAACCGGCTTCCGCTCGCAGCCGGTGGTGATCATGACCGGCGCTTTCACCGGAGCCGTGCTGGCGGCGCAGGCCTTGTTTCAATTCAAACCACTCGGCATGGAAACCGGTGGCGGCGCACTGGTCAGCGTGGCGATGCTTCGCGAACTCGGCCCATCCGTGACGGCGCTGATGCTTGCCGGCCGGGTCGGTGCGGCGATGGCTGCGGAGATCGGCACCATGCGAGTGACCGAGCAAATTGACGCGCTGCGCTCGATGGACGTCCACCCGATTGACTACTTGGTGACTCCGCGTTTCCTCGCCATGTGGGTGGCCATGCCGCTGCTCATCGCCGAATCCGCGGCCTTCGGCATCCTCGCTTCGCTGGTCGTCGGCACCGGGCCATTCAACGTCAACGGCGCGTATTGGCTCCACCAAATGAACCTGCACACCGACGGCTCGGACGTCATCATCGCGATGACCAAGGGTCTCGTTTTCGGCATGTTGATCGTCGTCCTGTCCTGCCACCAAGGCCTCAAAGCGGATCAAGGCGCAGTCGGCGTCGGCCGCGGCACTACCCGCGCGATGGTCTATTCCTCGCTGGCGATCCTGATCGTGAACTTTTTCCTCACGATGTTACTCAGCCTCGTCTTTCCAGCCGGAGCTGGGAGTTAGATTGCGAGCGACTTCATTCGCCCCACTGCAAGGTGCCCTCATTGTGGATTTTTAACCGCTAATGAACGCGAATGGACGCGAATTGGATAAGTTTTCAGGTTGGTCTCGGTTGGTCTCGGTGGGGCATTTTCAAGAAATCCTTCTTGTTTCAAAACATTCGCGTCTATTCGCGTCCATTCCCGGTTAGATTCCTCAACCTGATGTCAGTCGCCCAGCAAACGCTGCTTGCCCGCCCGCATCCCAGCCTCCAAGTTTTTCCCATGATCTGCGGAAATGGTTTCCGCTAGATATCCCACTATCCCCCATGAACTTCACCCGCCGCCCATTTCTCAAGACCGCCATCGGAGCCTCGCTTGCGACCCTCGCCGCCCGCGCCCAAGAATCTCCACCGCCCGCGAAAAAACTCGGTTGGGCACTCGTCGGCCTCGGCTCGCTGAGCACCAACCAAATCGCCCCCGCTTTCGCGAAATGTCAGCACAGTCAGCTCGCCGCCGTCGTCACCGGCACCCCTGAAAAGGGCGTCAAATGGCAGGAAAAATACGGACTCGCCGCCGACAAGGTCTATTCCTACGAGACCTTCGACAAGATCATCGCCGATCCCGCCATCGACGTCGTTTACATCGTCCTGCCCAATAGCATGCACCACGAATTCACGCTCCGCGCGGCCAAGGCCGGCAAGCATGTCTTCTGCGAGAAGCCGATGGCCAACAGCGCCCAAGAATGCCGTGAAATGATCGCCGCCTGCGAGGCCGCCAAGCGCCAGTTAGGGATTGCTTACCGTTGCCGCTTCGAGCCACACCACCAGGAAGCCATCCGCTTCGCGCGCGAGCAGGTTTTCGGCCGCCTCTATCATGTGGATGCGGGCTTCGGTTTCGCCATCGGCGATCCCAAGCAATGGCGGCTCCGTAAAAATCTAGCAGGCGGCGGTGCGATGATGGACGTCGGCATTTACGCCCTCCAAGCCTGTCGCTACCTCACCGGTGAGGAGCCGCTGGAAGTCACCGCCTTCGAGACCAAGACCGACCCCGTGAAGTTCGCCGAGGTCGATGAGACCATCACGTGGTCCATGAAATTTCCCTCCGGCGCGACCTCTAACTGCCTCACCACTTACCGCTTTAACGGCCGCGAAGACTTCACCGCCTACGCCGCGAAAGGCCGCTTCGGGATGAAGCCCAGCTACGGCTACGGCGGTCTAGCAGGTTGGACCTCCGACCCGAAAGTCCCCCTCGCCTTTCCCGCCACGGATCACTTCGCCATGGAAATGGATGCCTTCTCGACCGCCATCCTCGGCAACAAACCCTTCGAGCCATCCGGCGTGGAAGGCCTGCGGGATCTGCTAGTCATCGAAGCAATCTATCGATCCATCGCCACGGGTAAAATGGAGCCTGTCGGCAAGGTCTAGCGGTCCTAGATGGCTTGCGTTAAGGATCCATCCCGACTGCGTTTATCTAGAAGCGCGCAGTCGCAAAGGCAATTGGCGGATAAGCCAGAACCCACTCGTGCGAATCGCGCTTAACAGCCGGTTGTTAGAGAGACAAAGAGTTCCAGCTATAAAGGCCGTGGGGTTCATTCTGACTATGCGGCTCACCCAAGAATCTTCGGGCCCAGGCTTGCTAGCCATTCCGCGAGTTCTGTGGCGGCGCGGGTGGCGGGTAGGGTTTCGAGGTCGTCTAGACTCCAGCGGTAGGTCAGTTTGTAGCCGTCCCATTCGCCCGCGGCGCCGCAGTCGCGCATCCAGCCGGCGGCTTGGCGGTTCTCCGTTAGGACGTGGCCGACCATGACTTCCACTCCGGCGCGGAAGGCTGTTAGCCACATGATGGCTAACAACAGGGTGCCGATGCCGCGACCTTGCTCGGCGTCGAGGACGATGAGGGAAATTTCCGCTTTGGCGGGTCGCTCGGGATTGCGCCACCAGCTTGCGCCACCGAGCGGGCAGAACTCGCGAGAAAGGTCGAGCACGGTCCAGGAGACGTGGGTCGAGGGATCTTGATCAAGCACGCGAGAGAGCATTTTTTCACCCACGACTTCGCCGGTGTGGGTCCAAAAGCGGTTGTAGCGGGCCGCCGGGGAGAGCCGCCGATAGGCCTCCGCAAGCTCGGGCCTATCTTCCGGGATCAGGGGCCGGGCGACGACGGGCGTGCCATCGCGGAGAGAGAGTTCTAGCCGGTCGAAGATTTCCATGCGGTCAAAATAGCGGCGAATGGACCGACCGTAAAGCGGTGGAAATCCTCGATGATGCGCGTGTTGACGGGTTGCAGCGAGTCCGCCACGCTGCCGAGCATGAACTCAGCGCCTGTCGTCGGAATCATCATGGGAAGCACGTCGGATTGGCCGACGATGGAGCACGCCGCCCGCACGCTGCGGGACTTGGGGGTGGCGTGGGAGGCGGAAGTCGTGAGTGCGCACCGGACGCCGGGTAAGCTGGTTTCCTACGCGGAAACGGCGCGGAGTCGCGGCTTGCAATGCATAATCGCCGGAGCCGGTGGTGCCGCGCATTTGCCGGGGATGACTGCCGCCATCACGGACATCCCGGTGCTCGGCGTGCCGGTGGAATCCAAGGCGCTGCAAGGCGTGGACTCGCTGCTCTCCATCGTCCAAATGCCCGCCGGCATCCCCACGGCCACCTTCGCCATCGGCAAGCCGGGGGCGATCAATGCCGCGCTCTTCGCGGTGGCGATGCTCGCTAACAACGACGCCCGCCTCGCCGAAAAACTTGCCATTTTCCGTAAAAACCAAAGCGCCGCCGTACTCTCCGCCGCGCTGCCTCCTCTCGATCCCATTGACTGATTGCATGTCTTCTAACCTTCCCATTCACGCGCCGCATTGTGTCGTCGGCGTCATCGGTGGCGGCCAGCTCGGCCGCATGATCGCCCTCGCAGCCCGCCGGATGGGCGTGCGCACGGTCATCTGGACCGGCGGCCTCGAAGCACCCGCCGTGGAGTGTGCGGACGAGGTCATCGACCTGCCGTTCGACGATGCGGCCGCGCTCGCAGATTTCTGCAGCCGCATCACGGTGGCCACGGTGGAGTTTGAAAATATCCCGTGCGAGACGCTGGAGGCGGTCGCCAAATGCGCCGAAATCCATCCCTCGCCCCACGCCATCTGCATCACCCAGAATCGCGAGCGCGAGAAGAATTTCCTGCGGGAAAATAACATCCCGCACACTTGGTATGCCGTCATTTCCAGCGCTGCGAATCTCGCCGCAGCAATGCAGGAACTGGCCGGCCCTGGCGTGCTCAAGACCGCCGATTTCGGTTACGACGGCAAGGGCCAGGTGAAGCTGGAAGGCGACGAAGATCCGGAAAAAGTCTGGGCGGCATTCGAAGCGCCGCGTGCCGTGTTAGAAGCGTGGGTGCCCTTCGAAAAGGAGCTCTCGGTAATGGCCGCGCGCGGGGCGGATGGCGTCACCGTGACCTACGATCCTGCGGAGAACCGCCATCGCCATCACATCTTGGACATCTCGATCATCCCGGCACGCGTCTCACCGGCGGTGGCGTTAGAAGCAGCGGCCATCGCCCGCCGCGTGGCCGAAGCCCTAGACTATCGCGGGATTTTAGGCGTGGAATTTTTTCTCAAAACCGACGGCACCTTGCTCGTCAATGAGATCGCCCCACGCCCTCACAACTCCGGCCACCACACGCTCGACTCGTGCGTCACCTCGCAGTTTGCGCAACAGCTCCGCGCGGTGATCGGCCTGCCGTTAGGTTCCACGCGCTTGCTCACCCCGGTGGTGATGCTCAACTTGTTAGGCGACATGTGGGAGAACGAAACCACACCGCCCGACTGGCTGCCGCTCTTCGCAGACGGCGAGGCCCATCTCCATCTCTACGGCAAACGCCACGCCCGCGGCCGCCGCAAAATGGGGCACGCAAATTTCATCGGCGGTGACGCCCTCGTCCGCGCCGAGGCGATGAAGACGCTGTGGCTGCTCTGACGGACCGCGAAATTTATTTCGCCAGTCAACGAAGGTGATAGAAGAACCGTCTCACCTCATTCAGCTGACTCCCCATGAACCCACTGGACCAAGCTCTCAAAGACCTCCTCCATAGCGTTTCCACCGAAAGCGATCTGTATAAAGTTGCGAGTCGGTTCCTTGATCTATCAGAAGACAAATCCTTTATGGATGCGGGTAAGCCCGCCAACAATAAAGAACTGAGTCGGATTGTCGCCATCGGTCTGAAGAGCAGCTGGGCCTCGACGCTTCGGCACTCAATTTGCTTCTCCAACATCACTCGCGTTATGATTTCTTCCACGGCGGTGGAATGTTGGCGGGTCGCATCGTGCAGTGCTTTTACTTCCGGCGGGAGAAAAGAGGCTGTATCATGGTCGCGACGCTCGCGGGCGAAGTTCATTATCTAAGGATCTCCGCAGTGACGTCGCCTGTACCCGAACATCCAGAACAGAACTGATTCGTTTGAATCTGAGTTGTGATCAACAAAGCTATCCATTGCTAGAAAACGCCGACATTTCATCATTCCTCGGGGACTCCCGGTGGAGGGATCGTTTCGACGACGAGATCCTCGCTGCTGCGAATCCGCTGGTGGGTAAGGTGAAGGATTTGCGGATTGAGGAAACCGCGCCGGGATCGGTGAGTCTGATAGGAATCGTCGGCAAGGATGAGACTGAGGTGAATCTCTGGCAGACCGGGCAGCGGTGGGAGTTTGAGACGTTTTGCTCGTGCGAGATCGGAAATTTTTGCCACCACGCGGCGGCGATTCTAACGAAGGCGGCGAAGGAGCGCGATCCATCGAGATTGCACGGCAGAGGAGTGGCCGGGGCGGTGGCGGCGGCGCTGCCGAGTGCACGCGAGTTGATGAAAGACCCGCCGCCGGATTTGCTGCGGATGAGGATGGAGCCGCGTTTCGAGCTACGGGTCACGCGCGAGCCGGTGGACAAGGCGACGCGCCTGTTGCTCCAGTCGTTAGGCCAGCCGGACCCGGACTTTTGGATTTCCGCCGAGGCGGCGGTGGTTTACGGCACGCATCGTAGTTCGCTGCGGTCCAGCGCACCGGAGTGGATCAGCGCGATCACCCACGACGGTCAGGCTGCGATCCTCCAGCACGACGCCGCTGCGGAAAATGCCGCCACCCAGCAGCTCCGCGATACCGGGCTTTCCTCGCTGCAATCGAACTCTGCTTGGCAGTTTCTCCTCAACCTCAAGTCCCGCGAACCAAGCCGTGGTAAGGGACCAGACCGCTGGTTTCCCGATCCCAGCCGCGTCCCGACCGACGCCTTCTGGCACCAGTTCCGTGGAGAAATGGTGATGCGGTTAGAGGCGCTCGGTTGGCAAGTCACGGTCTCGGACAATGTCGGCCACCGCGTCCACGAGGCAGATCCGGCGAACTGGGAGAGTTCGATCAACCCCGGCGATGGTGGCTGGTTCAGTCTATCAGTCGGCTTCGAAGTAGGGGGCCAGCGCTACGATTTGCTGCCGATCCTCGCCGGGCTGCTAGAGGGCGATTTCCTAGAGGAAACTCTCGACCGCCCGGACAACGGCCACATCTACGCGCCGCTGCCCGATGGCGATGCACTGAAGCTGCCGATCGGCCGAGTGAGGAAAATTCTCAATCATCTATCAGCATTGATCGACCCGCGATTCCCCGACAAGGCGCGGCTGCACGCGCTCGACGCCGCGTCGTTGGCCGGCCTGGGCGGGCTGGGCATCGACACCCCGCCCGACCTCAAGGAGCTGGCGGCGAAGCTCAAGGACTTCTCCGGCATCGACGCAGTGCCGATGCCCAGCGGCCTGCAAGCGACCTTGCGCGACTATCAGCTCGCGGGTTTTCAGTGGATGCAGTTTCTCGCCCGCCACGGACTTCACGGGATTCTAGCAGATGATATGGGGCTGGGAAAAACGCTTCAGACGCTCGCCCACATTTTAACAGAAAAACAAACCGGCCACTCGCGAGGCCTGCCCACGCTCGTCATCGCGCCGACATCCGTCGTCCCGAACTGGCGGGCCGAAGCACTCAGATTTACCCCAAGCTTGCGCGTGCTGGTGCTCAATGGACCGGAGCGGAAAAAGTATTATCGCTCGATTCCCCATGCCGACATCGTTCTAACATCGTTCGCGCTGCTCCAGCGAGACATCGAGAAACTGGCGGCCGTGCCGTTCCACCTCGTCGTGCTGGACGAGGCGCAATACATCAAGAACCCCCGCTCGAAAATTGCGCAAGCGGCTTGTAAGCTGGATGCGCGCAACCGGCTTTGCCTATCAGGCACGCCGATCGAGAATCACCTCGGCGAGCTTTGGAGTTTGATGAATTTCCTCGTCCCCGGCTTCCTCGGCACGGAAGACGCGTTCAACAAACGCTTCCGCACGCCCATCGAAAAAGACGGTGACGCGGAGCGCAACGCAGTGCTGAAAGAACGAGTCGGCCCCTTGATCCTGCGCCGGACCAAGGACCAAGTGGCCAAGGAACTGCCGCCGAAAACCGAGCTCGTCCACCTGATAGAACTCAACACCGGCCAGAAGGATCTCTACGAAACCGTCCGCGCCACCATGGACAAGCGGGTTCGCGAGGCCATCGCCGCACGCGGAATTGGCCAATCGCAGATCGTGTTTCTCGATGCCCTGCTCAAGCTCCGCCAGATCTGCTGCGATCCCCGG
Source organism: Akkermansiaceae bacterium (assembly GCA_043729385.1). Classification (GTDB taxonomy): domain Bacteria; phylum Verrucomicrobiota; class Verrucomicrobiia; order Verrucomicrobiales; family Akkermansiaceae; genus Luteolibacter. The sequence goes on along the minus strand of JAYTLO010000077.1, from coordinate 1,104 downwards.
CTACTGCCAGAGGACTATCAGCACGGCGTGCTAGAAAGCGCGAAGCTCGACTTCCTAACCGAGCTACTCGCCCTGCTGATCGAGGAAGGTCGGCGAATCCTGCTGTTCTCGCAATTCACCACCATGCTCGGGCTGATCGAGGCGCATTTGGTGAAGGAAAAAATTCCCTATCTGAAACTAACAGGCGCATCGAAAGACCGTGGCAAGTTGGTCGAGGATTTCCAAAATGGCAAAGCCCCCGTCTTCCTCATTTCCCTCAAAGCCGGCGGCACCGGCCTCAATCTAACCGCCGCCGACACCGTCATCCACTACGATCCCTGGTGGAACCCCGCCGCCGAGGCGCAAGCGACCGACCGCGCCTACCGCATCGGTCAGCACAACCCGGTCTTCGTCCACAAACTCCTCTGCCAAGACACCGTCGAGGAGCGCATCCACAAGCTCCAACAGGAAAAAGGCAAGCTCGCCGCTGGCATCCTCGCGGACGCGGACATCTCCAACCGCCTCGACGCCGCGACAGTTAGAGCGTTGTTGGATCAGGGATTCTCACCACGTTAGATAGAACGACGAAAGACGGGATGAGACACGAAGGATCAGGACGCTGGCGAGGCAGTTAATTTCCCCGCTCAGTCGCAAAAGCCTCCACGAAAACTCTTCCCCGGACGACATCCTCAACGCCTTCCTCGACTACCTCGCCGCCACGGACACCGAGCCCTACGACCACCAGGAAGAAGCCATCCTCGAACTCTTCGCCGGCAACAACGTCATCCTTAACACCCCCACCGGCTCCGGCAAATCCCTCGTCGCCCTCGCCCTCCAGTTCAAATCCCTCTACCAAGGCCGCCGGTCCTACTACACCGTCCCGATCAAGGCGCTCGCCAACGAGAAATTCCTCTCCCTTTGCCACGTCCTCGGCCCGGAAAACGTCTGCATGATCACCGGCGACGCCACCGTCAACCACAACGCTCCGGTCATCTGCTGCACCGCCGAAATCCTCGCCAACATCGCCCTCCGCGACGGCGCGCACGCCCCGGTGGACGACGTCATCATGGACGAGTTCCACTACTACTCCGACCACTCGCGCGGCGCCGCCTGGCAAATCCCGCT
>JAYTLO010000076.1:0-3735 GCA_043729385.1 Akkermansiaceae bacterium | reverse complement strand
ATCGGCATTTCCAGGATCACTCCGTGGCGGCGGCGGTCTTCCGGCACGTAGGCGATGCCCCGGGCAATCGCCTCGCGCGGGCTGTTGATGGAAATTTTTTCACCGTTGAGGGAAATGAAGCCGGAGTCCGCCGGGGTGATGCCGAAGAGAATCCGGGCCAACTCCGTGCGCCCCGCACCAACCAAGCCGGCCATCCCGACGATTTCGCCGGCCCTGACGTCGAGCGTCACTCCGCTCACACCGCTGGCGGCGCAGCCCAGGTTGTTCAGCGACAGCACCACCTTGCCAGCCTCGCCTTCTGACGGTGGATAGATTGATGAAACCTCGCGACCGACCATCAGCTTGATCATCGCGGACTCAGTTAGAGTGTCCACGGCGTTGGTGCCCACGCTCTCACCATCGCGCAGAACCGTCACGCGGTCGGCAAGGGCGAAAATTTCCTCAAGCCGGTGGGAAATGTAAACCACCCCCACCCCGCTCTCGCGCAGGTCACGGACGACTTTGAATAACAAGTGTTGTTCTTTCTGGGTCAGCGAGGCGGTCGGCTCGTCCATGACGACGATGCGTGCGCCGGAGCCCAGGGCACAGGCGATTTCCACGAGTTGCTGCTCCGGCATCGACAGCGAGCGGACTTCGGCATCCGGCGAAATTTCCGCGCCCATGCGATGGAGCAGCTCGACGGCTTGCACGCGCTGGCTGGTCCAACGAACGCGGCTGAACAGCCCGGTCTTTTTCAAACGCAGTCCGATGTTCTCGGCCACGGTTAGATCGGGAAACAGCGCCGGCTGCTGGTAGATACAAGCGATCCCCAGTTCGCGGGCCTTGGAGGGAGTCAGATGGGAAACTTCTTCACCGGCGACGACGAGCGTGCCGCTGTCGGGTTGATGGGCACCCGTGATGACCTTGATGAGCGTGGATTTGCCCGCGCCGTTCTCGCCTAACAAGGCGTGGACCTCGCCTGGCAGGAGTTCGAGCGAGACACCCTTGAGCGCCCGGACGGCACCGAAGGATTTCCGGATATCGGTAAGTTGTAAGAGAGTTTTCAAACCGCTGGGCTTGGTTTTATCAGGCTCTCTTGCTCAAAACAGCATTTTCGTAGCTCTTCACCTCATCGAGCCAAGCTGTGCCGGCGGGGACGTTTTGCTGCTCGCAATAGGCGTCCCAAACGGCGGCCCATGGCAAACTCTTGGCCTCTTCCATCAGAGCGAGGCGGGACGTGAGATCACCGGATTTCTCGGCGTCTCGCAGTGCGGTCGGCTCCAGCAGCGCCATCAGCAGCGCCTTGAGCGTATTGCGGGTGCCGATCGTCCAGGCGGCGATCCGGTTGATGCTGGCATCGAAGAAATCCAGACCGATGTGGGTGCGGCCGAGCAGTTTGTTGCGCACCAGTTCTGCGGCGATCGATTGCAGCGCGTCGTCGAGGATGACGACATGGTCGCTGTCCCAACGCACTCCGCGGCTGACGTGCAGCAGGACTTCCGGGACATACATCAGGACCGAGCTCAGCTTGTCGGCGATGCCTTCCGTCGGGTGGAAATGGCCGGCATCGAGGCATAACAGTTTTTGGTTTTTGATCGCGTAGCCCATGTAGAACTCGTGCGACCCGACCACATAACTTTCGCTGCCGATCCCGAAGAGCTTGCACTCGACTGCGTCGAGATGGTGTTTCGGGTTCAGCTTCTTCGCGAAAACCTTGTCCAAAGAATCAGATAGACGCTGGCGCGGGGCGAGCCGGTCCACCGGCGTGTCTTTGTAGCCATCGGGGATCCAGACATTCGTCACGGTGGGCGAGCCGAGCGCTTTGCCCATCGCCGCGCCGATCTCGCGGGAGGCGATGCAATGCTCGATCCAGAAATCGCGGATCGCCTTTTTCGAGTGGGAAAGCGTGAAGCCGTCCGCCGCCTTGGGGTGTGCGAAACAGGTGGGGTTGAAATCCATGCCCAGGCCGTTGGTTTTCGCCCAGCCGATCCAGTTGGCGAAATGCTCCGGCGTGATTTCGTTGCGTTCGACCTTTCTCCCGCCGAACTCGCCGTAGAACGCGTGGAGATTGAGCCGGTGCTTGCCGGGGATAAGCGAAAGCGCTTTTTCCAAATCCGCGCGGAGTTCATCCGGCGTGCGGGCTTTGCCGGGATAGTTGCCGGTCACCGCGATGCCGCCGCTCAGGCCTTCGCCGGAGTTTTCAAAGCCACCGACGTCGTCGCCTTGCCAGCAGTGCAGGGAAATTGGGATGCCCGCGAGCTTGGCCATCGCGGCGTCGGTATCGACACCGAGCTCGGCGTATTGGGCTTGGGCGAGCTTGTAGGACTGGGAGATGGATTTCGAAGATTTGGCCATGGCTGAAGGTTTTTCCAAAGAAGCGCGGCCAGTCTGGGTGGAAATCCGCAGAAAAACCTCCACTGTTTGGCCAAAAACAAGCACGATCCAGCCAGTGAAGCGCATCCTCAAAATCGACGAGTGGTTCCACCCCGACGGGTTCCCCATCAGCGTGGAACGGCGGGAGCCGCAGGAACACTTCGAACCCCATGCCCATGAGTTCGAGGAGCTGGTGATCGTGACCGGCGGAAAGTGCCTGCACGTGACCGGCCAGGATTCGTGGGAACTAACGGCTGGCGACGTGTTCGTCATCGCCGGCCCCCGGGAACACGAATACCGCGACCTCGAAAACCTGCGGCTGGTGAACATCCTCTATCAGCCGAGCCGGCTCAAGATGGGGTTGCTCGATTTGCCCTCAGTGGCTGGCTATCACGCGTTGTTCACCCTCGAACCCTCGCGCCGGAACCGGCAACCGACCAAAGGCAGGCTGCATCTGAACGGCAAGGAAATGGCCCAGATCATCGAGCTTACGGACCGGTTGGAGTTCGAGCTGAAAGCCCGTGAACCCGGATTCGGCTTCATGGCGATGGCGGCGTTCATGCAGATCATCGGGCAGCTTTCGCGCTGTTACAGCGGCAGTCCGTCGCCTGATGGCAAGGCGTTGTTGCGGATCGGCGAGGCGCTTTCCCACCTCGAGCGCAACATCCACCGCGAAGTGAATCTGGAGGAATTGGCCAGCATTGCCCACATGTCCCAGCGCAGCTTCCTGCGGGTTTTCCAATCGGCCACCGGCACCTCCCCGCTCGCCTGGGTCATCGGCCAGCGGATCAACCGCGCGTGCAGCCTGCTGCGCCACAGTGACCGCCGGATCACGGAAATCGCCTTCGACGTCGGCTTCAACGACAGCAACTATTTTACCCGGCAGTTCACGAAAATCACCGGACTGTCCCCACGCAATTACCGGCTGAGGCAATTGGGAGAGTGATTCGCGGCATGCCGGGCTCCGGATTCCATCACTTCTGTGCGATTCCGAACCAAGGATCTTGACGGGTGTCTTCATTTTCTTACACCCCGGATCTTGCGGGAGCAATTATGTAAGCCAATCCGACACTTATCATCCAGACGCTTCGCATTTAGATTCCTGAATACAGATCCCACCAAACTAATAATCAGTGACTTGGGGTCTAGGAGTTTAGCAAATCGATTGCTTGGCACGAAATATGCCTTCTCAATCATTCAGCCACTACGGCTGCCCCAACACATCATAAACCAATCAACACCTCCCCCATGAAATACTCAAAAAAACTCCACCCATTGCTACTGATCCCGCTGGCGGTGGTTTCGACTGCCCATGCGGCTCTGGTCGTCGTCCCGAACAACACCGGTGCTGATCTGGCAAACAGCATCCTCGGAGCCGGTATC
>JAYTLO010000075.1:0-4936 GCA_043729385.1 Akkermansiaceae bacterium | reverse complement strand
AACTGCTCGACGAGTTGGATCACCCGCGCGGCGGATGGGCATTGGCAGATCACGAGGTGGTTCTCAAAGTGCATGGTGGCGGTGCCTTTCTGGCGTTTGTTGAATCTTTCCAGCATCGCCTCGGCGATGACGCCGAGTGAATATCCGATCAGGCCGATCCCCAACAGCAAGCAGGGGTAGGCGACGAAGAAGCGGCCGTAGAAGGTTTTCGGGAAATAATCGCCATAACCGACGGTGGTCATCGTCACCATCGACCACCAGACGGAATCCCAAAAGCTCAGGTCCGGCTGCTTGCCGGACTCGGCTAACAGGAAGGCACCGCCGAAGATGAGATTCAGCACCAGCGCGATGCCCAGCGCCGTCGCCACGCGCGCGGCGGGCTTGTGGCGTTGGCAGGACCAGCGGCGGATCAGCAGCAGAATCATCGGTCCCAGTTGTCTTCCCAGAAGCGGTCACGGTTCGTTGGTTCGATGTAGTTGGCGAAGTTGAAATCCGACGCAGGCGGAAATTCGACGGGCGCGACGATGCGCTCAGACTCGCTGCCGCCGCCGCGGGTTGGGCTGGCTCCTTTGAGCTCGCCTTCCGCGCGAGCTAGCAGTTTGCCTAGCAGCGCACCGCCTTGTTGGAGAATGTCCTCGGCCACGGTTGAGCCGTCGATCCAGCGCTCGCCGTCTTGGTAGCCGAGTTCGTGGACGTCGGTGGCGTTGTTGCAGACTGCCAGAATCTCATCCCACACGCTGCCTAACAAGAGATCGAACTGCCAGCCCGCAGCATCCCGACCGAAGCGGTCCTCGCGGATGAAGCTCATGAAAACGATTTCCACCGCGTCGATTCCGAGGTGCTCGGCGATGGCGATTCGCAGATCCTCGAAGCGCTCGTCATGCAGGTAGGCGAGCCATTCCTGCTCATCGAGGATTTCGAAGTAGCGATCAAACGCAAACTCGCCAGTGCCCAGATCCACGCCGGAAAACACATCGAAGAAATAGACGAAGCGGGCGTAGCGCTCCATGAAACGCTTGATGACATTACGCCCTTCCTCGGTGGGCACATACTCCTTCGCTTCGCGGATGAGAATCCATTCCTGGACTAACAGCCACTCAAGCACCGGCTCGAGATCCGCGTCGTCGCGCTCCAGCCAGACTTGAAACACCCGCGGGTGATTGATCATGAACTCCAGCAGAAATAGTCCGGCGAAGCGGAGCTTCTGCTCGTCCGTGGTGGTCCAGAGTTCGTCAACGTGGTCGTCGTCAGGCATGGTGATTTTCAGGAAAATGAAGCGTCTAGCAACAGGGCGATGCCAATGGCGGCGGCACCCTCGATGAGCGCCACGCCCCAGTTCCGGTCGCGGGCGATCTCGTCGTGGAGGCGCGCGTTCGGCAGGATGACGAGGTCCACCAGCCAGCGGCTGCCGAGCAGCACCAGCAGCGAGATGGGAATCCAAACGGCCAGCGCGACCAGCGAGTCGCCGCGGCGGATCTGGCCGGAAATGAGGATGGCGAGGGCGACGAGTGTGGCCCCGAAGGCGATGCCTGCGCCTTCGTTGTCGCGCTCGATTTCATCATGCACGTCGTAGCCGCAAGTGCGCTGATAGATCGCGCCGAGCAGGATGAACCCGAGCTGGCCGATGACGAAGTAAACCAGCGTGTCGAGGATCTCGATGGCGAAGCCGCCGCCGGTGGTGCCGCTGATCGACGCGGAAATGATGAACGCCGTGCCGATGTAAGTGCCCGCGAGAACCGCGCCGGTGCCGACGTTGCGATCGGTGATCAGCTCCTTGTGAACCTCGAAGCGGTTAAGCAGGAAATTGCGATTGATCCAAGCGGACGCGAGCAACAGGGAGAGCGAAATCGCGGTCCAGACCGCAACTGACAACAGATCGCGCCAAATGGTGGCGTAGGGATTTCCACCCGAGATCATCACGCCGCGGATGATGGTTAGAACTCCGAAGATATAGCCTGCGGTGGCCACGCCGACGGCCTTGTTGTCATGCTTCGTCAGCTCGTCGCTGAGATGATAGCGTGTGGTGAACCCTTTGACCGGCTTCGCGAGCAGGACGAGTATCAGCCCCACGGTGAAATAGAGGATGGCGGGCGAGGTGAAAATCTCGACCACGGGGGTGGTGTCGAGCCAGACTTGGAGGTGTTCGTTCACGGGGAAAGTTGGAGTTGGAGTTATTTGCCGCCGCCGGATGAGCCGCCGCTGCGAGAGGAGCCGGAACTGCTAGATCGACCGAAGCCGCCGGATGAGGTGGGCCGACTTGATGCCGCACCAGTGCCCGCGCTGCTGCTCGTGGAGCTGAACGAACGTTGCGACTGGGTGGGACTTGAAATGGCCTTCGCTTTGGCGGCGATCTTTTCCGAATTGGGCGAGCTGGCCGGGTTAGAAATGACCGGCTGTGACGAGCTTCTAACGGTGGAGCCAGCCGTGCGCGATCTCATGGAATCCCCGTAGCTGTCCGTGCCCTGGCGGTTCCAACCGCCGCCGTAAGATTGAGGATAGTTTCCAAATCCGTAAGGCGAATTGTAGGACGGGCGGTTAGAGAATAACCAGCCCACCAGCAGCGCGTCGGTGAGGCCGAAGCTCGAATGGGAATACTGTCCGGGGCCGTAGAGCGATGGATTTCCGGTGGTTTGGACGGTGGCGCTACCAGCCTCGCGCTTGAAGTCGATGGTGGCGATTTCCTGAGTTTTTCCCTCGGCAATCTCGGTGGTTAGAGAGAAGCCGCGCCGTTCGCCGCTGCCGTATTCGGTGACTTTGATGTAATCGACCTTGTTGTCGTCGTTGAGGTCGATGTTGTTTACCGCCTCGGCTTGGCTGTTAAGAAGGCGCTCGAAATCGGCGCCGTCCTTGGCCTTTTTCGCCAGCTCGGTGGTGGCATTGAGATCGAGACCTTTCGCGTATTCCTTGAGGATGACGTCAGTGGTTTTTGGTGGCTGACTGACCTGGGGAGCGCTCTTGCGGCCGCACTGCGACATCATTGAAAAGGCGACGATGATGGCGAAAATGCCGACTCCGATTTTTGTGAGAGTGTTCATGGGATTTCTTCGATGTTCCAGCCTTGGAGGTGGTAGTGATAGACGCGTGGTTCGGTTAGGGAAGTAAAATCCCGGTGAATGGAATCTAGCTGGTCTATTCCAAAAGCGAGTGATGCAGAGACGAGTTCCGGAGTGAGGTAGCGGGTGGTGACATCCAGTTTTCCGAGGCTGGCCAGCGAGCCGCGAGTCGCCGTGGCGGGGGTGCCGTGGGTGGCAATCCACCAGCCCCATTCGCCGAATGACGGGACGTTGTCGTGATAAGGGACGACGTCGAAGCCTGCGGCCTTGAGCGTGCGGCCGATGCAGAGAAATGCCTCCCGCGCTTGGAAGCAGCCGCCGGACTGCTGGACGATCACCGCGCCGGGATTGAGCATGTTTTCTAAATGGTCGTAGAAGGGGCGACCGTAGAGTTTCGCCAGATCGGGCGAGTTTGGGTCCGGGAAATCCATGATCACCACGTCGTAGTGCTCGGTTACGGATTTCACGAACTCGGCGGCGTCGAGGTTGATAACATGGAGCGTGGCGGTTTCATGAAGCTGGCTTGGAAATGGCTCGTACTGACTCGCCTGCGCATTTCGGAACGACTTCCCCTCGCTGACACCGGTGGCCGCCCGGCGCGTCACGCGCGGGTCCGTCATGCTGCCGCCGTTCATTCGGACGAGATTGGGATCTGACGAAGCCAGATCGGTCATCATCGGGTCCAGGTCCACGACGGTGACCGCGCGCACTTCCGGGTATTTTAACACCTCGCGCACCGCCAGCCCGTCGCCGCCGCCGAGGATCAGCACTTTTTCACGGCTCTTTGCGAGGTGCATCGCTGGGTGGACCAGGTTCTCGTGGTAAATTTGCTCGTCGGCCTCGTTGAATTGCAAATGACCGTTGATGTAGCAACGGAGATTTCCACTGCGATTCTGCGTGAGGACGATGTGCTGAAACGGCGTGGTCACCGAGGTGACGATGGGATCGCGGTAGAGAAATTGCTCGGCCTTGAGCGTGAGGTCCCGCCCGATGATCAGTCCCAGCGTGACCAGCGCCGCCCCGCCGAGGATTTCTAACGCCCGCACGCGCGGGCGGGCGAGCCGCTTGTGATAGAGGAAATAGCACAGCACCGAGGACGCGATGGTCGCGAGGCCGACCACGAAGCTGATCCGATCAATGCTCAGGTATCTTATTAGCAGAAACGTCCACAGCAGCGCTCCCACTAGCGCGCCGACGTAGTCCATCTTGAGCACTGCGGCCAGATTGAAGCGCATGTCCGGCTCGGTCTCCTCATTGATCCGCATCACCAGCGGGATCTCGTAGCCGATCAGCAAGCCCACGGTAAACGCCAGCGCGTATTGAATGACGATGTAAAGCTGCGGCAGCAACGCGAACCCATGGATCATAATCAGCGGCCCGAATCCACCCAACACCGCCAGCAGCACCTGTGTGGTGATCAGCCGGTCCGGCAGTCGGTCCACCGGCGTGTGCTTTTGGAAATCCGCGCCCATGCCCATCGCGAAAAGCATCGTCGCGATCATCGTCGCCCATTGCTGGACTGAGTTTCCCAGCAAGTCCGAGGCGATTTTGCTCAGCGTGTATTCGTAGGCCAGCCCGCAGCCGCCGAGCAGGAACATCAGCACGCCCAGCGCCCAGCGGTTAGTGGCGGACTGGATCGTGGCTTCCTTCTGGCGAGTCATTGGCGCAGGCTATTGAGCTTTTCTCGGATTTGAATGACAATCTCACACTGGCTGATTTCAAGGCCATCCACCGGCAGGAAAATAAGCCATTTTTGCCTTGCCAAGGTGGGGCCGATCCCTAGCTTGCCCGTCCCATGCCAAGAGTCGGAGGAAAAGCAAAAACACGGAAAGCCGTTGCCAAGCGTTTCAAAGTCACTGGGACAGGGAAGATCCTACGTCGTA
>JAYTLO010000074.1:0-19336 GCA_043729385.1 Akkermansiaceae bacterium | reverse complement strand
TTTCAGTTCAGCCCGAGCTTCGCGAGGAGGCCGGGTTTGCCGCGGAGGGCACCTTTGGCGACGCCTTTGAGCTCCTTCATGAATTCACGGAGGTCGTCGTAGGCTTGGTCGCGAGCGGCGGTGTCGCCGATGGCAGCGCCCTCGGCCTGATCTTGGTCGGCGGCGTGGCTGGTGATTTCGTTGAGGGCGGCGACGAGTGGGGCGAGGGTGGCGGCGGGGTAGCCGCGTTTGGCGAGCTTGGTGGCTTGCGGTTCCTTGCCGGAGGCGGCGTAAGAGGCGTGGGCCGCAGTGACGAAGCGGCCGGTGTCCTCGGGGACATCGCCGGTGAGGCCGAGGGCGAGGCGGTCGGCACGGTCTGGGAAGCTGGGGCGGGCGATTTCCCGGAAGCGGGCGTAATCGTCGCGGGCATCGTTGATTTTCTCATTCAACTTCACGGTGGCTTGGGACTGTCCGCCCATGCCGCCGGCGCGTTCCTCGAAGGCAGTGCGGGCGGCGATGGCGAGGGCAATGCCTTCTGAGAAATCCGCGGCGTCGTAGCCGCGGGCTTCGAGCAGGGGCTGGATTTCGGCATCGCCGGAAGCGGTGCCGAGGAAGACCTCGGCAGCGGTGATGTAGGCGGCGATGGCCTTGTCCTGCGCGCTGTTCTTGCGCGGTGGTTTCGAGTCGTCCGGTGCGGGAGTGGTGGAATCAGTCATGGCGTTAGGTTTTGGTTAGTGGGTGGTTGCGGGCGGAAAGAAGCGTCCGGCTGTCTGCTAGTCGATAGATGGCGGGCCGGGAGGGCGAGGAAATTCTATCGGGTCGGGAATCCACCGGCATGCCGTCCAGCCCCTGAGGGCATCTTCATTCCCGCCTCCTCGCGCCGCCCTAAAGGGCTGGACCTCGTTCAAAGAAGGAAATCCTCCGGTCGGAGTCAGGAGCAGTTCGTTGGCGATTTGTAGGACTCCGTTTGTCATTTCGAGCACTCCGTTGGCGGTTTGGTGGGCTCTGTCTGCCATCTGGAGCACTTTGTCTGCTATCTGGATGACTTCGTCTGCCATCGGAAGAGAACCGTCGGCGGTTTGAAGCAATCGGTCGAGGATGTCCGGGACAGCGGCAGCTTTGTTCACCCTTTCCGCAGCGTCAGATGAATGATCTCGGCTGGTGCGTTTACCCGTAACGGGAACCAGTTGCCGGTGCCATTGCTGACCACCAGCGCGCTCGCGGCCTTCTGGTAGAGGCCGGACCAGTAGCGGAAAATCGTCGGCCCTGCGCCGAACTCCGGCGTCAGCATCAATTGCCCGCCGTGAGTGTGACCGGCGAACGTCAGCGGAAATCCGAGTTCAGCCGCCCGGTCGAACGCGTGTGGATGGTGGGCTAACAGGATCGGGAAAGCCGCCGGATCTCGCAACGCCGCCACCTCGTCCACGTCATGATTCATTGCCGCCACACCTCGATTCCACAAAATCCCGAGAATCTGCACCGGCACGCCGCGCACCGTCACCGTGGCGGCTTGGTTGCGCAGCATCGTCAATCCACCAGCACGCACGCCCTTTTCGAAACCCGCCGGATCGTCGAACAGATCGTGATTTCCCTCGATCACAAACAGCCCGGACCCCGACCGCAGCCGTTGCAACATTTTCACCGCCACCGGCAAATCGCGCAGGGTGCTGTCGATCAAATCGCCGGTGAACAACACCAGATCCGCCTCCAGCCGGTTGGTCGCCGCCACGATTTCCTCCAGCACCGCACCACGGGTAAATTTGCCGACGTGGGTGTCGCTCAGGTGCGCGATCCGCATCCCGTCCAGCGCCGTCGGCAGGTCTTTGATGGAAACCGTTAGTTCTCGCACCCGGAAGCGCTTCAACTGCGGCAAGCAAAACGCCGCCGTGCCAAACGTCGCCCACACCGGCAAGCTCACCAAGCCGCCACTCAGCCATTCGCGCCGCGTCCATTGCCGGACTGCGGAGTCGCGTGGGATGGGTTTTCTAACAAAAATCCGCCGCGCCAGCGAGCCGAGCGACCACACCACCATCGTTGGCAAGGCTAACAGCGGCAGGAAAATTAGCCCCCACAATAGCACCAGCGCATACCACTCCGCGGGCAGTGGCACAGCCAGCAATTCTCGCCGCCCTAGCACCACCCAGACGAAGCCGATCAGGATGAAAAGCATCGCCAGGCCCAGCGCGATCCGAGCCTTTCTGCCGGTGCTTCCCAGCCTGCGCAACCGCCGGTCCGCCCACAGCCACCACGCCAACGACAGCAGCGGGATCCCAAAAATGATCAGTAGAACGATCGGCATCATTCAGTTCAGCCGCAGTTTTAACTCCTCCGCCGCCTGACGGATCGCCACGCGGACCGCGGGAATCTGGCTGAGCGCATTGAGCAGCCCGAAGTCGTGAATCATCCCGCTGTAGCGCACCAAGGTCACCTCCACGCCAGCCGCGTCGAGGTTGTGAGCATAGGCCTCGCCCTCGTCGCGGAGGACGTCGTTTCCGGCAGTTTGGATCAGCGCGGGTGGCAGGCCAGCGAGTTGTTCGGAAGTGGCTTGCAAGGGCGAGGTGTGGATGTCGTGACGCTTCTCGGGATCGACCGTGTAGTTGTCCCAAAACCATTTCATCATCGCTTGGGTCAGGAAATAGCCGTTCGCGTATTCGTTGTAAGATGCGGTTTCGAAATTCGCATTGGTTACCGGCCAAAACAGGATCTGGCATTTGAGGGTAGGCCCGCCTTTTTCCTTAGCCATCAGCGCGACGACCGTGGCCATGTTGCCTCCCGCGCTGTTGCCCGCGACCGCCAAACGGCTGCCATCCACGCCGATCTCGTGGCCGTTAGAAGCGACCCACTGAGTCGCCGCATAAGCTTCGCGGATCGACGTCGGAAATTGCGCCTCGGGCGACGGGGTGTAGTTCACAAACACCGCCGCGCAGCCGGACCCGAAGACCAGATCGCGCACAAACCGCTCGTGCGTTGGGAAATCTCCGAGCACCCAGCCGCCGCCATGGAAAAACATGAACGCAGCCAAGTCGCCCTCGACGCCCGCTGGCCGGACGATGGTGATGCCGACGCTCAGGTCATCCTGCACAATCAGCTTTTGCGAGATGTCGCAGGCGGGCATTTCCACAATCACGGAAGCCTGAGCGCCCGCCAGCACCGCCCGCGCCTCGTCAGGCGGGAGCGTTTCCATCGGCCTTCCGCCCGACGCATTTAGAGTTTCGAGAAACGCGCGGGTCTGGCGTTCGACCCGTGGGTCGTGGGCAGGATCACTGACGGCGGCGGGAGCTGGAGTTGTCATTTGAAGGTTGAGGCTGGAATCGGGGTAACCTGCGTCAAACTTGGGCCATTGCCAGCGCTTTTCTGGCTACTCTGCGCTGGATTTCGCGGCGAACTCGGCCTTGGCAACTTGGCGGCATTCGGCGACGAAATGGTTGCAAGCTTCCCGGCAGAGCAGGGGAATGACAGCCGATTCTGGGACATCGCCAATGATGCCGCGGTAACGGCTCGCTTCACTGTCGTCGAGGGGAGTCTGAGGGTCGATTTGCCACAAGATCCGCTTCGCGCATTGGTGCGCGGGGCCGCAGACTTTTTGGACGAGCTGCTGGGCACCGGCATCGCTGATGGAGCGGGCAAACTTATACATCCCGGTCTGGCGATCCAGTTTGTCGCGCAGCGTTTCGATTTCCAAAGTGCCGTCTCGATGGGCGAGAAAAAGCCCGACGCAGGCCGGGTAAAATTGATCCAACGCGAGCCGCAGATCTTCGTCGGATTGCAGCAACATCACCCAGCCGCCCTTTAAATTCACCTGGCCCTTGGTGAAACGGTAGGTGCCGTCCGCCGCATAAGTGGACAGATCACGCGCGGCCGCTGGACCTTCGTGCGCCTCCAATCCTCCGAACCCGGCCTCCTTCGTGCGCTCCACGTCGGCGGTGTGCGAAATGACGTAACGTGAGTTACAAGCATTCGTTTGAATCTCTAGTTGGCCAATCTGATGGATCCCGGATTGGACTAAATGGTGGAGCGTTTGGGCGGTGGACATGCTTCTCTTAGAAAAAAATTAATTTGGACGCTGATGATTGAATTAAAGAAGATTATGAGATTTATCGAAGTCTGAGATTTGATCCAGAATCACATCAGCCAACAGTCGTTCGGTTCCGATGGCCGAGCTGTAGAAAAGCGTCTTCCCTCTGAGGTAATGGGGATTGGAACGAAACACTTCACACTGGCTTGCGGCGGCACCAACCTCGCTATCGATGCCGAGAAGCACGGGAATGTCTTGGAACGAATGCAGTCCGTCTGAGATGAAAAACGGCACCACCACCACGTTCGGGGTGAGTGAGAGTTTGTCCCACTCGGCGATGAAGGGCTGCTCTTCCATGTAGGCGTCGAGCACGGCTGCGTAGCCGGCATCCGAGGCGAGAATCAGCTCCACTTGGTCGCGGATCGCCTTGGTGGAGTTCTGATTTAGGCCGGTGCCGTGGCCGGTGATGATCAGCGTGGTGGCTGCGGGAGCCACGCCTGGAGCGACCTCTTTTGCGCGTTTCAAAATCAGATCCGTCATCGAGCGATGGACGCCGACGGGCAGGCAGTAATGAAAGGTTTTTCCCCGGACCTCGGTGGTGGGGCCGGTGAGATGGAGCTCACGGGGGATGATTTCCTGAGTGAAATAACCCTCGCTGATGAAGTCAGGGACCACGTAAACTTCGTCCGAATCGATGAGATAGAAGGCCTCGCGCATCGAAGGTTCTTCCTTCCAGAAGCAGCAATGGACCTCGGCAAAAAGCCCGCGCTGGCGGATTTCATCGGCGTGATCGAAGTAAGGGGTCGAAGAGTCGGGATTCTCAGTAGAACCGTGGCCGACGATGAGAAGTGCGCTGTGTGGCTTGGCCGCGATGGACATAGCGCGACGTTGGCAAGGGATCATCGGAATGCAAGGCGGGGAAAATTTTCGGTGAATAGTTTCCGGGTTTGCGGCAGAGACTCGCGGCGGATGAAGATCTTCGAGAAATTATTGCTGTGGTTCGACCCCATCCGGCGCTCGGGGCCGGAGGCGATGGCGGTGGACCAATGGCTGCTTGAAACGGTAAGAATCCCTGTGCTGCGGGTCTATGGCTGGGCGGGCGAGTGGGCGAGTGTCGGTTATTTCGGCGAAATCGCGGGGGCGACGGCAGCATTTCCGGGGGTGAATCTCGTGCGCCGCTGGACCGGCGGGGGGATTGTGGATCACAGGGCGGACTGGACTTACACGGTGGTGGCTCCGCAGGGAGAACCGCTGGCAGGATGGCGCGGGGCGGAGAGTTACCGACGCATCCACGCGGTCTTGGCGGAGACGCTGGTGGCTGAGGGAATCCACGTTCGGTCAAGCAACGGCGGCGAGGAAACGGGGAAGGCGTTGTGTTTTGACAACCCAGTCAGCCACGATTTGGTGGATGAGGATGCTCGGAAAATCGCAGGAGCCGGGCAGCGGAGATCGCGGTTGGGCTTGTTGCACCAAGGATCAGTGGCTGCGGGCTGTGACGAACCCAAGTCGCGGGAACGGGCTGAGGATTTCGCGAGTCGGATTTCTGGAAGCTGGGAAATTTTTCAAATGCAGCCGGATCTGGCAGAGATCAGCCGGGTGGTGGATGCGCGTTACGCCCTCCACGATTGGACATGCCGCCGATGAGGACTGTCCTGCACGGTTTGCAGAAATGGGTGACAAATTTGCAACGTTTTCAGGCTGGCGATGAGCACCGAAAACGAAACTGAAATTCAAGCTGCTGAGAACCAATCCGTTGAATTCGTAATCCGAGGTTGGCACGGCTGATGCAAGGATTGGCTGTTCTCCGGGGGGAGAAAAACAGGGGACTTCGGTCCTCGACAAAATGCCAGTCTGTCGGATGTGTCAGTCTTCTATCGGAAGATTCCGCCGATGGGCTGGTTTTTAGTTGATTCAGGTGATCACTGGCTGCGCGGCAGCTCCGATTTTGCAGATTGTGGCTCCACAAAGATAACGCTTACCATGGTCACCCCCGAATGAACCCCCTTCAGCCTTCGCTCAAGTCCAGTGACTCAGCCGCTCAGAACCGCTATTTGAAGCAACGCGATGCGTTGATCACGCTGACTCAGATCACCCCGCCTGATAGCTTCGAGATCTCTAAAGCGTTGCGGCTAATCACTGAGACCACCGCCAAGACTCTGGAATCGGGGAGGGTGGGGATCTGGCGCTATTCCTCGGACCGCCAAACCATCGAATGCCTCAATCTCTATCAACTGGAAACCGGCGCTCACAGCTCGGGGCAAATCCTGACGGCCTCGCAGTATCCGGCGTATTTCAAGACTTTGAGCGCGCTGGAAGTGATCGCGGCGGATGACGCGCACGCAGATCCCCGCACCCGCGAGTTAGCCACAAACTATCTCGCGCCATTCGGGATCGTCTCGATGATGGACGTGCCCGTTCATTTCCAAAACGCGGTTGACTACATCCTCTGCAACGAGCATGTGGGATCGCCGCGGCAGTGGACGGACGACGAGAAATCCTTCTCCGTCGCCATTGGCAATCTCGTTTCAGTTGCCTTGGAATGCACCGAGCGGGCGAAGAACCAGCAGGCGGTGCTTCTGAGCCATCAGCGATTCCAATCGGTAGCGGCGGCGACTAACGACACGATCTGGGACTGGGATTTGGAAACCGACGCATTTTGGTGGAACGACGGATTTGCCAATCTCTTCGGATGGGGCTCCACCGAGACCGAGGCCACGATCCGGGTGTGGATTCGCCAGATCCATCCCGAGGATCGTGGGCGCGTGGTCGGGGCGATCTATTCAGCCATCGAGCGAGGGGAAACCCATTGGTCCGACGAGTACCGCTTCATCAGCAACAGTGGATCAGTGGCTTATGTCTTGGATCGCAGCCAAGTGATCCGCGACGCTGCCGGTAAGGCCATCCGCATGGTCGGCGGGATGACCGACCTCACGGCCCACAAGCAGGCTGAACTCGCACTCGGTCGCTCCCACCGCGCGCTTCAGATGCTCAGCTCTTGCAATGAAATGCTGATCCATACATCCGCCGAAAACGACTTACTCGCTGAGTCATGCCGCATCGCCGTGGAGTTCGGCGGCTACCGGATGGCCTGGGTGGGCTACGCCATGGATGACGATCAGCGGCGGATCCTGCCGATGGCTCATGCCGGAAAAGAGGAAGGATACCTTTCCGAGGTCCATGTATCGTGGGATGATGAACAGACATCCGGTCTCGGACCGGCGGGGCAGGCCATCCGCAGCGGCCAACCAGTGGTGTTTGAGGATATTATCTCCAACCCTGAATTTATCCCCTGGGCCGAGCCTGCCCGGGCGAGAGGATACGGCAGCGTCATTTCCCTGCCGCTACGCGATCAAAATCGCTCTTTCGGGGTGCTATGTCTTTACTCCGCAGAACGTCACCCGGCCAACGCTGATGAGATTCAGCTGCTTCAGGAAATGGCCAATGATTTGTCCTTCGGGATTGAAAACATCCGCAGCCGGGAAGAGCGCCAACGCACTCAGGAGGTCGTCATTAAGGTCGCCCAAGCGGTTTCCAGCGGCATCGGCTCTGAGTTTTTCGACCTCCTCACCCGCAACATGGTGGAAGCCTTAGGTGGCCACGGAGGCCTCATAGGACGACACAACGTCGTCAACAACACCATCGAGACCCTCTCGTATTTCCTGGATGGAATCCCGATGGACAACGTCAGCTACCGCCTTAATGGCACGCCGTGCGAGAACCTCACTCAGGGCGATCTATGCATCTACCCGCAAGGCATCCAACAGCTGTTCCCCGAAGATCAATTGTTAGTGGTCCTTGGCATCGAGGCTTACGCCGGCATTCCGTTGCTGCATCAGGACGGCAGCGTCGCGGGCGTCATGGTGGTTTTATTCGCAAGCCCCTTGAAGCAGCCGGAGCTGGTGAGGTCCACGCTTCAGATCTTCGCCGCGCGCGCCGCCGCCGAGCTTGACCGGCAACTCTCGGACGCCCGGATCCGCGAGCAAGCCTCGCTCCTCGACAAGGCACAGGATGCCATTCTCGTGCGCAGTCTGGATCACTCCATCGCCTACTGGAACAAAAGCGCGGAACGCCTTTACGGCTGGTCGTCAGAGGAAGCCATCGGGCGCTCGGCCAGAGAGCTGCTCTACCGCGAGCCGAATGCCTACAATAAAGCCCACGAACAGACACTGGCCCTCGGCGAGTGGGTGGGGGAAATTCACCAGATCGACAAGTCAGGCCGCGATCTAATCATTGAGGGCCACTGGACTCTCGTCCGCAATGAAGCCGGCCAGCCGGCCAGTGTGTTCGACATCAATACCGACATCACCGAGCATCGCAAACTCGAACAACAATTCCTGCGTGCTCAGCGGTTAGAAAGCATCGGCACCCTCGCCGGCGGCATCGCCCATGATTTAAACAACATCCTCGCGCCCATCTCGATGGCCGTCGAACTGCTCAAAATGCGCGTCACTGACGGCCGCTCCACTGAGCTGCTAGACACCATCGCCACCAGCGCGAAACGCGGTGCCGATATGGTTGGCCAGGTCCTTTCCTTCGCCCGCGGTATCGAAGGCCACCGTGTCGAGATCCACCCGCGGCAGTTGATTCTAGAAATCGAGGGGATTTTGCGAGACACCTTCCGCAAGGACATCGCCATGGAGGTGCGGGCCAGCCGCGACTTGTGGGCCATCCATGGAGATCCCACCCAGCTCCATCAGGTGCTTCTCAACCTTTGCGTAAACGCCCGCGACGCCATTTCCGGACCGGGGAAAATCACCATCAGCGCGGAGAGTGTCGAGATCGACGCATCCTTCGCCGCCATGAATCTGGAAGCCAAGGAAGGTCCGCACGTCTGCATCGAGGTCGAGGACACCGGGGAGGGGATTTCGCCGGAAAACATCGAGAAAATTTTTGATCCCTTCTTTACCACCAAGTCCGTCGGCAAGGGCACCGGCCTCGGACTTTCCACCACCTTGGCCATCGTCAAGAGCCATGGCGGCTTCGTCCGCACCTTCAGCGAACTCGGCGTGGGCACTCGCTTTCGCATCTATCTCCCGGCTCATCCAGAGACCCTCAGCACAGCTCCCTCACACGCGCGGCCCGAGCTTCCCCGTGGCAATGGCCAGACGGTGCTGGTCATCGACGACGAGGCCTCGATCCGCCAAATCACCCGCCAGACTCTAGAATCCTTCGGCTACCAAACGCTGCTCGCTGCGGATGGGCAACAAGCGGTTTCCCTCTACACCACCTATCAGTCCTCGATCGACGTTGTTCTAACGGACATGATGATGCCTGTGATGGATGGTGCCGAGGCCATCAGGAAGCTCATGGAAATCAATCCTGCGGTCAAAATCATCGCCAGCAGCGGCATTACGGCGCAGCGGAAACTCGCGCACCTTGCGGGCGACGGCGTTAAGGATTTCCTGCCGAAACCTTACTCTGCGGAAACCCTGCTGACTTGTCTCAAGCAAGTTCTGGCTGAGTGAAGGTCGATCATCTGCGACCCGCCGCGTTCGGCCTTGCTTCACCCGATCCTCCTACTAAGTTGGCGTCCTCTCATCGCTGATGCCTTTAAATCCCGCCTATTCCCCAAATCTATTGATCGTTGATGACGACGAAACCATCCAACGGTTGTTAGTCATCGCCGCGCAGGATCTCGGGTGGCGTCCGGTCGCTGCCGGCTCGGGCACAGAAGCCCTAGAAATGCTCGGCACAGGCATCGAGGCCGTCATCCTCGATCACGGTCTCCCCGGCATGGATGGTCTCCAGACTCTGGTTAGAATTCGGGAAAATTTCCCCTCGCTGCCGGTGATCATGCTGACGGGTCTCAACGACGCAGAGACCGCCGTGCAAGCACTCCGCGCCGGAGCTGATGATTATCTTACCAAGCCCTTCGAACTCAAGCGACTCTTCGACCTGCTGCGCCAAGCCAAGATCGCCCGCAAGGATTCACCGGCACCCACATCCGTCTCTAGCAGGCCATCGTCCAAGGCCGCGCTGCACAGTGCCAATCCCCATCTCCAGCAACTGCTAACCCATTTGGCCAAGGCCGCGCGCCTCGATAGCACCATCCTCCTCACCGGCGAGAGTGGCACCGGGAAATCTCATTTTGCGCGGGAAATCCACCGCCTCAGTCCGCGTGCGGCCGAGGAATTCATCACCGTGAGTTGCCCCGCCTTACCCCGCGAATTGCTCGAATCCGAACTCTTCGGCCACGAACGCGGCGCTTTCACCGGTGCGACTTCCTCCCGCGCCGGGCGCTTCGAACAAGCCTCCAAGGGCACCTTGTTCCTTGATGAAATCGGCGACCTGCCCTCCGAACTCCAGCCCAAGCTCCTCAACGTCCTGCAAGACCGCGAGTTCTTCCGCGTGGGTGGCAGCAAAATGCTCCAGACCAACGCCCGCGTCATCGCCGCCACCAACGTCAACCTCGCGGCTCGCGTCGAGGCTGGTTCCTTTCGCGAAGACTTATACTATCGGCTCAACATTATAGAATTGCGCATTCCCGCCCTCCGCGAGCGCAAGCAAGACATTCCCACACTCACCGACGGCATCCTTGCCCTCATCGCCAGCCGCCGTGGGTCGGAGGGCTGGCAGCTCACGCCCGCCGCCGCCGAGCTTTTCCTCGATTTCGACTGGCCCGGCAATGTCCGCCAACTCGAGAATGTGCTCGAGCGAGCCACCGCTTTCGCTGAAAAGCCGCGGCTCGATGCCGATGATTTTCAACCCTTGTTAGAAGGTCGCCGAGACTCGGCATCTGCCCCCGGCTCGCCCGCCGGACGCGGGCTGACACTCCAGGAAATCGAGCGCGACGCCTTCATCCAGACTTACCTCCGCACCGGCAAGAACAAGGCCAAGACCGCCCGCGAACTCGGCATCTCCGAGCGCTCAGTTTACAACCTGCTCGGTCGTCACGGCTTGAAGTGAACGAAAAAGCCCGCTGCGAGAGCGGGCCTTGTTTTTTGAAATACTCGTCGCGCGCTTGGCTCAGCCGCCGATGTCGGTACGGCCGGAGAGCTGGGCACCTTCTTCCATCGAGAAAACCTTGGATTTGATGTCGCCGTTGATCCGCGACTTGTCCTTCAGCTCGCAGCGCTGGGAAGTGATCTTGCCCTCCACCTTGCCGTAAACCTTCACCTCGCCGGCCGTCACGTCGCCCTTGATGATGGCGTTTTCACCGATCGTGACGCGGCCCTTGTCGGAGGTGATTTCGCCGTCGATTTTGCCGTCAATGATCATGTCGTTGGAAAAGCGGATGGAACCGGTGATTTCGATGCCGCTGGAAAGTACGTTTGTCGGATTGGCCATGCGGGAAGGGAGCAAAGGGCGGATGGATTGGCAACAAGATTTCCGGCAGCGAGGCCGCTCTGCAGATTTTCAGTAACGCGACTTGCGGCCCATGTGGGCGGAGTAACCCGAGAAATGACCCAGAATCCAGAGAGAGAGAGTACATTACCCAGACTCAGACAAGTGGTTGCTGAGGCCGCAACGCAAGTGTTTCACGGCGCAAGATGCGGATTACGATGCAGGTGAGGAATGACGGATGGTTAGTTTTCCTCAGCGTCACTCGCTGATAAACTGATGCTCGACGGCGTGGCACATACCGAGGTCCAACAGGGGTTTCGCATCATCTCCTAACTCGTCGCCGATGATTTCGTATTCCTGCTTTAGATTGGTGTGAATCAGATAGGGATTGTCGGTATTGATGCAGTAGGGGATATCGCTAGCTGCTAGATGACGGACGAAGTGGGCGATGCAGGCATAGTCTGGGATGACGCGGGTGACGAGATTCACCGTGGGGCATAGCTCAAGGCAGATGGCATTCTCGCGGAGCAGCGTGAGTAGCGCGGATTTTTGTTTGCCCTCGGCATTTCGCAACTCGATGCCGTGGCCGATGCGGTCCGGGTGAATCGCCTCGATCACGTGCAGCATTCCTTCGGGCCCGGTGGCTTCACTTTCGCCGACGTGATAGGTGATTTTTAATCCGGCGGCGCGGGCTTTTTCCATCATCGCGGAGATCTCTCGCAGCCAGGGTTTGCTCAGCTCCAGGGCGCGGGATTCTGGACCAGCCATGTCGATGCCGACCACGCCATTCGCGCCGTTGAGCGAGCCGCGGCTGCGCCATTTGATGGCGGCATCCACGATCTGCCAGTTCGCCTCTAACGGGAGATCGCGGCCAAGCGAAAGAATGATGCCGGTGGCCACGCCGTAGTGGAGCGATGCGCGCTCCAGCCCCTGCATGACGGCGAGGATGATGGCATCCATGGTGTGGAGGCCGTGGCGGACGCGTTTGTAGGGGTTGAAGCGCAGCTCGATGGCCTCGATCTGAGCGCGGCGGTAAGCCTTGGCCACGACCTGATAGGCGGAAACGCTGGCGGCGGAGGGCGAGGATTGGATTTCCTCAGTCGCCTCGAAATAGCGGCCGAGAAAATCATCGAGCGATTTCACCTCATCGTGCCGAGCGGTTAGGGAATCGTGGAAACTGGTGAAATCGGCGTACTCGGTGCGCAGGCCATTGTCGCAAAGGATTTCCCACAGGACAGAGGACGGGACGGCACCGCCGAGGTGGATGTGGAGATCGTGCATGGCGTGGGTGGGAAATGCTGTGGACTGCTCCGACGTGTCGGAGCTTTCACACTGGCCGACATGTCGGCCAGTGTGAAAGCGGGGACATGTCCCACGCAGTCCGAAATTTGTTCACTTCGTTTGAAAGCTCCAAACGCCGCGCTTGGCTTGTTTCGCAGCGCGTTCCAAGTCTCTGAGCTGGGCGAGATGCTCGGCGGCGGGCGTGCCGTCGGGCATGTCGGCGGGTTTGGTTTTGATCCGCGCCAGACCGCGCTCGATCAAGTATTCGTCGAGCCAGCAGGTTGATCTGTCGAACGGAACTTCGACATGGGCGTGGTAGCGATCGTCATGAAACGGACTGTCCCAGCGGGTATAGATGGTGAACGGCTTGCTCGCTAACAATTGAAGGGTGTAGCGTTTGCCCACTTTCCCGATCTCCACCACTTGCTCTGGCGTGATGCGGCCCATTTCCGCGGCTTGTTGCCGGATTCGCTCATGATTGGTGTCACCACCGGGGTAACTCTTGAAGGCGCTCTCCGGGGTGTCCACGAAATAGAGCCGGAACTCGGACTGCTTTCCACCCGGCAGGCGGACCATGAAGCTGTCGCCGTCGTTGTTGCGGGCCTCGGCAAGCGTGCAGTTCCGATAGACCTCGTAGCCACCGATTTTTTCTAACTTGCTGGCAGGCTCCGCCGGAGTGGGCGAGGGGCGGGGCGCTTGCGCGGCCTGCGGTTGCTGGCTCTCGATGTAGAAACTGAGGCCGATGGCGATGACGATCAGCGCGGTGATCCACGGGCCGCGGGCTTTGTGGGAGCGTGAGGGGGCGGTCATCTCAAAGCCCCTTGAAGCCGGCGTAGTTCTGATAGGTGCCGGTGGGCATCACGACGGGTCGCCATTCGCGGTTGAGCTGCCGGTATTTGGTGATGAACTGCGTGGGATCCGCCCAGTTGACCATGTCGGAAGGGACACCATGGCGGGCCATGCCGATGCTGAGATTGTGGCGGATCTCGAAATGCAGGTGCGCGGGATACATCCCGAAATTGCTGCCGATGGTGCCGATTTTTTGCCCCCGTTTGATGGGTTGACCCTGCTTGACAAGAACTTCGTGGAGGTGGCCGTTGAGGGTGTCGCAAAATTTGACCTGCCCGGTCGCCGGATCGCGGTAAGCGTGGCGGGTGAGCACCACATTTCCCCAACCGGTGCGGACGTTGTGGGCAAATGTGACGATGCCATCTGCCACGGCGTAAACTGGATCGCCGAGGTCTTTGTCGCCGCCGGCGCGGCCATTCCAGTCCTCGCCGAAATGCTTTGGGTCCTTCAAGCGCAGCCCGCGAGCTTTGTAATAGCCATCGGCATTGGGCTTGCCGACCGGGAAATCAAAGCCGTCGGCCAGGTTGATTTTCACCTCGGCGCACGCGGTGAAGTGCGTGAAAAACGCCACCGCCAGGATCGCCCCAAATCTCAACCCTCTCTTGTCGCCTGCGGTCATTGGTCAATACTCCACCCCCGTGATGGACTTGCGGCAAGCGCAAAAAAAGCGGCATGACCTTGAAGGCCATGCCGCTGAATTTCAGGAAACTAGCGATTCTCAGGCCACAGGACCCTTCACGCCGCCAGCCATTTCCTCAATGCTCAGTGGTCTGTAACCACCGATGGTTTTGAAGTAGATGAACATCAGGAGGAATATCCCCGCCATGATCAGTGGGATGTAGGAATCCGCTTTGAGAGTTGCGCGGTCTCCGCGTTGGTCGGCGAGGACCACGGCTTTTTGAGCGTCGGTCTTTTCCGTGGCTCCTTTGGCGTCCGCGAGTTTCTTGCCATCCAGACCGTAAGCTGCGGTGGCGGGGATGTTGAGGAATGTGGAAGGTTTCTCAGCCTTGTATTCCGCATAGAGCGCCGCATCGGTGGACTTGAGGGATTCACCCGCAAAGCGGTCTTTGGCGTAGCCGAGACCGGGACTGCCGATCAGGCCTGCGGACATCATTCCGATGCCACCCATGATGGACATGGCAATCGCTCCGGTGTGTGGGAAGCGGTCACCGACGACTGCAAGCATGGTGGGCCAGAAAAAGGTCTTGCCGATGGCATAAATGCCGAGTGCCACCATCGCCATGGCGAAGGTCTCCATTTTGACGGCCAAGGTGAGGCCGATGAAGGCAAGCACCGAGCAAGCAAGGAGCAGTCCGATCGGGGAGAGCTTGAGCTTGGTTTCCAGCCAATGGGCGCAGAAACGGAGGCCGAACATGATGGCGGAGGTCCACAGGAAAAGGTATTTGCCTTGTTCCGAGGTGAACAGATTGCCGGTGATGTTCTGGATCCAGCCGTCGGTGCCGAGTTCCACAGCTCCGACTAGGGCGTGGGTGACGAACAGGACGAAGAGCAGGAAGGAACCCATGGAGAAATTTGTCATCACTGCGACGCCGACGAGCAGCGCACCGCCGATGCCGTAACCGATCAGGTTGGCGGACTCAGGAGAGACGCCTTTGAAAAGATCTCCGAAGAAAAGCGCGAGCAGGTAGCAGGCGACCAGTGCACCGATGATGCCGACGGATTTGAACATTTGAACGAAGCTCGAACCCTTGGCGGCTGCTTCCGATTTCGGATATTTTTGACCGAGGAACATCAAGCCGTAAGCGGCGGTAGGAATGAGATAAAGGGCGAGCTGGAGCTTCCAACTGAGGGCCATTTTGTCATCCAGAAGCCAGCCGGCGGTGACGCCGAGGATCATCCCGGCGGGCCATGCGGCGTGCAGGATGTTTAGATAGTGCGTCCGTTGTTTCGGGAAAAGAGTGGCCACCAGTGGATTGGCGACGGCTTCTAACGTGCCATTGGCGAAGGCGAAGAGGAACATGCCCCAGTAGAGAAAATTGTAGGCATTCTCGGGAGTGCTCGCTCCAAAGGTGACGAACGCCGAAAGGATGTGGCAAAGCAGCGCGACGATCACCAATTTCCCGTAGCCGATCTTATCAACGATCACGCCGCCTCCGAAAATCCCGAAACAAAATCCGATGAATCCGGCTCCGCCGATCGCACCCAGTTGGGCTCCGGTGAATCCGTATTCCTTCGCCCAGTTGTCGAAGATGCCTCCTCGGATGGCGAAGCCGACTCCGGCTGCTAGGATGGCCATAAATCCGGCCCAGAGGAGTCGCTTGGCGTTTGGTACTGCGTGTGGTTCTAGTGTTGTCATTGGATTTGGTGTCTCGGGGGAATTATCGGGTCCGGTAGCAGATGGCAAGACCCTGAGTCAAAAATATCTGCTGCCGGAGAAGTCCTCGCCGATGGTGAAAAATTGGCTGACGTTCTACCGGGATTTATGGAACAGACTTTCAACCAAGCCTCTTTTTTAAGTTTCGTGGCCTGTTAGTCGGACGTCGTCTGCGATGCTCTATCAACTGCTAACGGGTTGGCGAGTTAAAGATCGCGGTCCTGATGGCAGCCGCTGGCAAGCGTAGTGGAAAAAACGATGCAGCGGTCTAACACAGCGTCGCCGCCCACCCGGCCGCCCGGCCAGATCACCGAGTCGCGGACCACGGCCCCGGTCTCGATCACCGCGCCGGGACCGACCACGGTGCGCTCGACGACGGCACCCGCCGCGACGCTCGCTTGCGGGTGGATCGCCGGTCCTAGATCCAGCTCGCGATGGGCCTTTAAATAAGATTCCCGGTCGCCCAGATCGAGCCAGACGCCGTCATCCAGTAAGATGGCGCCGAGCTGGCCCGCTATCGCCAATTCAAGAAAGGCCGGGATCACCGAGATTTTTTGCGCCGCTGGAATCATTTCGAGGAAACTCGGACTCACGCAGTAAATGCCGGTGAAAAGGTGGTTGCCATCGGTCCGGCCTAGCAGTTTGTGGATGTCCGTCACGCGCGTGCCGGAAGGATCGAGCGCGATGTGTTGGGCAGGTCCCTCGGAGCGCACGGCCAGCGTCACCGGCAAGCCGGATGCCTCATGCGCGGCGATGAGTTTCTCTAACGGCAGCGTCGAAAAAATATCGCCGTTGTGGACTAACAGCGAGTTGCCGCCCATCCACGCGGCGATGTTTTTCAAACCGCCACCGGTCTCTAGCAGGATCGGTTCATGAAATATAGTCACCGGGTGACCCGCGCCGAAATCGTCCCACGCCGCTGGTAAATGGTGCGTGTTGATCGCGAACCGCTTGATTCCGGCCTGCTCACAAGCCGCCATCGCCCACTCCACCAGCGGGCGGTGAAACAGCGGCACCAGCGGCTTGGGCAGACGATCCGTGAGCGGGCGCAGGCGATTGCCGAGTCCGGCACCGAGGATGAAAGCTTGGTTCACGCGCCGTCCTTTGACGGGCGGGAACAGGAATTTCAAGCCCGAGGTGGGATGAGTTTGCGAGCAATGGACAAATTTTAAACTCCATCCAACAACCAGTGCCCGCTCACTTCCGCGCCCGCCCTTTTTTCCCACTGGGATATTTCACCGCCTTCATCGGCGGGGCAGGGGCGTCGCTTTTCAACGCCGCGATTTGGTCCCGCAGATGCGCCGCACGCTCGAATTCTAACCGCGACGACGCCTCACGCATTTCTTCCGTTAGCTCGGCGATCACCCGCAGCTTGTCGTAAGTCCCCACGTCCTCGGCGACCATTGAGCTGTTCAGTTTGTCTGCATGTTCCTTGGCGTGCTCGTGGGTGTGGAGGCTGTGTTGCAGCGCCCGCTTCACGCTTTGCGGCGTGATCCCGTGCGCTTCATTGTGCGCCTGCTGGCGGTTGCGGCGGTAGGCGGTGATGTCGATGAGCGCCTGAATCGAGTCGGTGATTTTGTCGCAAAATAACACGCACTCGCCACCGATGTGGCGCGCCGCCCGGCCTGCTGTCTGGATCATCGAGGTCTCGTTGCGGAGAAATCCTTCCTTATCCGCGTCGAGGATGCACACCAGCGAGACTTCCGGTAAATCCAGCCCCTCCCGCAGCAAGTTGATGCCTATCAGAATGTCGAACGTCGCGGCGCGCAGTTGTCGTAAAATTTCCACCCGCTCCACCGCGTCGATGTCCGAGTGCAGGTAGCGGCACTTGAGTCCGGTACCTTGCAAATACTCTGCCAGATCCTCCGCCGTCTTCTTGGTGAGCGTCGTCACTAACACCCGCTCATTTCTCTCAACCCGCTGGCGGCAAAGCTCGATGGTTTCATCGATCTGACCCTTCAACGGTCGCAAAATCAGCACCGGATCTAGCAACCCCGTCGGGCGAATGATCTGCTCCACCACCAACGGCGTGCCGCGCCGCGTCGGGTCGAATAGGCCCACGGGTTCTTCATTTCCGCTAGGCTTCACCTTGAGTTTTTTGAAATCAAACAACGCCTCACTGCCATTGCCGGTATTCGCCTTCACCGGGATGAAGGTCTTGTTCTCCGGTCGCGAGTTGACGATCTCGAACGGCCCCGGCGTCGCCGAAACATAGACTCGCTGGCCCGTCATTTGCATAAACTCCTCGAACCGCAGCGGCCGGTTATCCAGCGCGCTCGGCAGCCGGAATCCATGCTCGACAAGCACCGTCTTGCGGCTCTTGTCGCCTTCATACATCCCGCCCACCTGCGGGATCGTCGCGTGGCTCTCATCCACTAACAGCAGGAAATCTCGTGGAAAGAAATCTAGCAGCGTGTAAGGCCGCGCCCCCGGCTCGCGGCCCGTGATGTGGCGCGAGTAGTTCTCGATTCCCTGGCAAAATCCCATCTCCGCCATCATCTCCAGATCATAGTCCGTCCGCATCCGCAGCCGCTGCCCTTCGATGAGTTTTCCTTCCTTCTCAAAGGTCGCGATTTGATTCTTCGCCTCCTCGCGGATCGCCACCATCGCCCGCTTCATCTTATCGCCCGGCGTCACGAACTGCTTGGCCGGGAAAAATGTGTGTGTCTCCAGCCGCTCGATCAGATGGCCTGTGAGTGTGTGGATGCTCGTGATCCGCTCCACCTCGTCGTCGAAAAACTCCACCCGGATCGCCGTCTCATCCAGATACGCCGGATGCACTTCCACCACGTCCCCGCGCACCCGGAATTTCCCGCGACCGAAGGCGATATCGTTGCGCTCGAACATCATTCCCACCAGCGATGATAGAAATTCCTCCCGCGTCAGCTTTTGCCCCACCCACACCGGCACCATCATGTTTGCGTAGTCCTCCGGCGAGCCCAAGCCATAGATGCACGACACCGACGCCACCACGATCGTGTCTTGTCTTGTTAGCAGCGAACCCATTGTGCTCAACCGCAGCCGCTCGATCTCGTCATTGATCGACGAATCCTTCTCGATGTAAGTGTCGCTCCGCGGGATGTAGGCCTCCGGCTGATAGTAGTCGAAGTAGGAAACAAAATACTCCACCGCATTGTGGGGGAAAAAATTCTTAAACTCCGAGTAGAGCTGCGCCGCCAGCGTCTTGTTGTGGCTCATGATTAGCGTCGGCTTGCCGAAATTTCGGATCAGATTCGCCATCGTGAACGTCTTCCCAGATCCCGTCACCCCCAGCAACGTCTGGTGATGATTCCCCGCTGTTAGGGACTTCGTCAGCTTCGCAATCGCCTGCGCCTGGTCTCCCTCAGGCTGGTACTCACTCTCAAGTCGGAACGGCATCGGGCCGAGCCATAACCCCGGATCGCCCCACCGGCAAGTCGGTGATATCCGCAAGCGTGGCGCAATAAGGAGAGTGGACATTACTTGCTTCTTGGAACTGATGTAGGCTTTCCCTGCTTCCCATTCGCGTCAGGTTAAGGCTAGGATGCCTGATTCTACAGGAGATTTTCGGGTTCTCTTGTCCCGTTCAACGTGCCTCGGGTCGGGATCAAATG
>JAYTLO010000073.1:0-14728 GCA_043729385.1 Akkermansiaceae bacterium | reverse complement strand
GGCCGAGATGGACTCCGGGTCAGTCACCCCCATCAGCCACGCGGAACTTCTGTCTCAGTTCCGCCGCATGAGTCGATGAGGACGTGGGTTAGGGTCATTCAGAGTGTCACTCTAGCAGCCTGCTTTGGAAAACTTCGTAGATCCACTTGCGCGGACCGGTAAAAACGCAGGTGATCACCCGCTGGCTGGCGATGACCTGGTATTCGAAGACGACTCGATGGGAACCGACCCGCAGGCGGTAGAAGCCTGCCAGCGCATCTATGAGAGCCTTGATGTCGCCTTTTTCATAGGCCAAATCCTTGATCGCGAGGCGGAGCGCATGGCGAGGCTGCGGTCCCAAACGACGAAGGTGGTCCATCACTTCATCCTGAATTCTGACGGCAATCATAGTTCGTCGAGTGCCCAGACATCATGATAATCCGCCGCACCTTCGCGGTGCTTGCGGATCGCGGACATCGCCTGCGGATCGGCCAGCAGTTCCATGGTTTAGGCGATGGCTTCCATTCGCTCGATGGAAATGAGAAAGGCCACGGCGCGGCCTTGCTTCGTGATGGTTACTGGATGGTCCGCGGCCTCCTCCACCAAGGCCGAAAATTTCTGTTGTGCGGATTTGATGGTGTAGGAGTCAGCCATGCGGGCAATGTATCCCGTTTTCATGGAAAAAGGGAATTCCATCCTGACCTGCTTTGCCCGGGCGGAGTTGGGAGATGACCAGGGGAAATCTCGTCTATGGATATCCAGCGCTCGCGAAAGTGTGCAGCCGTTACGGTTCAGGCATTTCAGGAGGAAATTCCCGCAACCGAATTGGCATTCGACAAGTCCCCCTCCTGCACCCGACATTCCCGCCCCATGGCAGGCATCATCATCGCACCCCGCGCGCGCATTTTCCACGGTCACGAGTGGATCTATGCCACCGAGATCAAGAAATCCTTCGGCAATCCCCAACCCGGCGACGTCATCACCCTCAAGGATTTCCGCGACCGCCCGCTCGGCACCGCCATCTACAATCCGCAATCGCAAATCGTCGCCCGCCGCTTCTCCCGCCGCAAGCAGGATCTCGATCTCGACTTCTTCACCCGCCGCATCGGCCAAGCTATCGACCACCGGAAAAACTCCCACATTGATGAAACGCTCGCTCGCCTCGTCTGGTCCGAGTCCGACGGCTTGCCCGGCCTGATTGTTGATCGCTACGGCGACCACCTCTCCGTCCAGACCCTCACCCTCGCCATGGATCTGCGGAAGGAAATCATCCGCGATGCCCTCGTCGCCTTGCTCAACCCCGCCTCCATCGTCCTCCGCAACGATTCCCCCTACCGTAAGGCCGAGGGCATGGAACCCGGCATCGAAATGCTGCATGGCGAGAATCCCGGCCCCTTCATCGTCCACGCGAACGGCCTCGCCTTCGAGGTCGATCTCTTCGACGGCCAGAAAACCGGCCTCTACCTCGACCAACTCCAGGCCCACGCCGAAGTCGCCGCCCTCGCCAAAGGCAAGCGCGTGTTAGACTGCTTCACCAACCAAGGCGGCTTCGCCCTCGCCTGTGCCAAAGCCGGTGCCGCCCACGTCACCGCCGTGGATGTCTCCGCCAGCGCCTGCGCCGCTGCTCGGAAAAATGCCGCGCTCAACAACCTCGAAATCGAAGTCCTCGAACACAACGTCTTCGATTTCCTCAAGCACGCGAAGCCGGACTACGACATGATCATCCTCGATCCCCCCAGCTTCACCCGCAACAAGGCCACCCTTATGGACGCCATGCGCGGCTACAAAGAGATCCACCTGCGTTCCCTCAAACTGCTAGATAAAGGTGGCCTACTCTCCACCTTCTGCTGTTCCTACCACGCCTCCCGCGAGCTATTCATGGACAACCTGATAGACGCCTCCGTGGATGCGAAGAAATCCGCTAGACTGGTGATGAACCACGCCCAGCGCGCGGATCATCCGATCCTGATTTCGATTCCTGAGACCGGATATTTGAAAGGCTTCACCGTCGAGGTAATTGCATCTAGGTGACGTGACGAATGGGACATTATAATCTGATAGAACGTCCTATCCAATTAGCAGAAACCAACCTCGACTAACCGTCCATCAACCCTTCCCCTTTACCTTGAACCTATCCTACCCAGCGTGCCGCCGCACTCCCTTCACACATCCGGAAAATCGAATCATGAGTCAACTCAAGTGCCACGCTCCAATTTCGTCGAAGCTCCTACCCTGCCACCTTTGGTTAGCTCTCCTGCTGTTTTACCTCGTTTTCGCGGGAGGGATCCAAGCCGCGCCATCAATCAACACACCGCCAAAAGACCTGACGGTTCAGCAAGGAGCGCTGGCGGTGTTTTCAGTTTCCGCGTCAGGATCCGGGACACTGGGCTATCAGTGGACCAAAGGCAATCTGCCAATCGTAGGCGCAACTTCTGCTGCGCACGTCATCGAAGCCTCAACCTACGATGACGCCGGGGATTATGCGGTGGAAATAACCGACTCAAGTGCGGTCAAAGTGACCACCAAGCCGGCGACGCTGTTGGTCGGTTCGCCGAAGGCCGGCGATGTCGATCTCTCGTTCGGGAGCGACGGCGGCATCAACGGACAGGTGAGCAGCATCGCCGTCCAGAACGATGGGAAGATCGTTATCGGCGGCACCTTTACCAAGATCAACCAGGTCACGCGCAACTACATCGCCAGGCTCAACGCCGACGGCACCACCGACCACAACTTTGGAAACGGCCTGGCGGGCACTAATTTCCATTTGGACCAAGTGGCTGTTCAAAGTGACGGAAAGATCCTCATCGCGGGCAATTTTGCCACCGTGAACGGATCCTCTCGAGGAAAGATCGCACGGCTCAACCGCGACGGTTCGCTGGACCCGACTTTCGCCAGCAACCTCAACGTCCAAAATGGTTGGGTGAATTCCATCAAGCTTCTGAGCGACGGGAAGGTGTTGATCAGCGGCTACTTTGACTCGATCAACGACATTCCCTGCGGCCGCATTGCCCGTCTCAATAGCAACGGCTCGTTGGATTCCACTTTCGCCCTAGGACTGACGGGAGCCAATGACCAGATCACCGCCATGGCGGTGGCCGCTGATGGTAAAATCTCGATTGGTGGCTATTTCACCTTCGTCAACGGACTCCCGCGAGTTCGCATTGCCAGACTCCACGCGGACGGTTCCTTGGATGCGGCCTTTGGTGCGGGGCTGAGCGGATGCAACAACATCATCCGGGCGATCGCGGCTCAAGCAGACGGCAAGGTCGTGATCGGCGGCGATTTCACCACGATCAACGGAGTGTCGCGAAAATATCTGGCCCGGCTGCAAAATGACGGTTCGCTGGATACCACCTACGGAGGCGCACTCGGAGGAGCGGACGCCAATCCCACGGTCATGACTCTTCAACCCGATGGCAAGGTCCTCGTCGGCGGCTACTTCACCGCCGTGAACGGCCAACCGTGGATGACTGGGCTAGCCCGACTGAATACCGATGGATCGCTGGACACCGGCTTCGGAGCAGGCATGGCAGGAATCAATTCGCACGTGTCCGCACTCACGTTGCTGGCGGATGGCAGTCTCTACGTGGGGGGAAATTTCACGGTGATCCATGGCACACCAAAGGGAAAAATCGCCAGACTAAACGCGAACGGGTCTTTGTTTCCAGAATTCGGGAACGGGATGAGCGGGATCAATTGGAATGTGAACGCGATCCAGCTAACGGATGGCGGGAAGGTGATCGTCGCCGGACAGTTCACTTATATCAATGGCATCCCGAGGGGAGGAGTCGCACGTCTGAACAGCGATGGGACTCTGGATACGACATTTGCCAACGGTTTGGCAGGAGTCAGAATCAGTGGAATCAACGACACAGGGGTTTATTTCATGGCCATACAAAGTGATGGAAAAATCCTTATCGGAGGCTCGTTTTCATCCGTGAACGGGGTCGCCAGACGGAGTATTGCCAGGCTGAACGGCGACGGCACGCTGGATGCCGATTTCGGGGACAAACTGGAAGGGGCGACCGGTCGGGTTTCCGCCATCACGTTGCAACCGGATGGCAAGATTCTCATTGGTGGCGGCTTCGACCAGGTCCATGGAGTCGGCCGCAACCGCATGGCGCGATTGAATTCAAACGGAACCTTGGACAGAACTTTTGGCGAAGGCTTGGCAGGAGCCACCGGAGGGGTGCGGGCCATCGTCGTCCAGGAAGACGGGAAAATCATCGCCGGTGGCGAATTCAGGTCATTTCACGGTGCTCCGCACTATGGCATCGTGAGGATGAATGCCACTGGCACGCTCGACAGCAGCTTTTCGGGTCCGCTGCCGCTTCACAGCAATAGCGCGGTCTTCAGCATTGCCCTGCAAAAAGATGGCAAAGCCCTCATCGCCGGATGGTTCAGCACCGCGACAGGAGCCCCGAGAAATCGCATCGCCCGCCTCAACACGGATGGATCGCTCGACGCAGGATTTGGTAATGCCATGACGGGAGCAGACTACGACGTCGACGTCGTTAGGTTGCAGGAGGACGGCAAGGTGCTCATCGGCGGTCAATTTTCGGCCATTAACGGGATCGTCCGCAAGAGCGTGGCGAGGTTGAACACAAATGGCAGCCTGGATTCAAGTTTCGGCAATACCACGAACGCGGTGCGCTTCGTGAAGCAAATGGCAGTCCAGAGCGATGGCAAGGTGCTGATCTGTGGATTCTTCACCGAGGTGAGCGGTGCGGCGCGTGCCTATGCCGCCCGGCTTCATGATTCCGACGCCGACGTGGACCTCACCACGCTCGCCACCCTCCCGGGACCGATTTCGCCGAGGTTTTCAGCTGGCAGGGTCGCATACACCACCAGCTATACCGGCAGCGCATTTTCGGTCATCGCCGTCAGCAGCAATCCGCAATCACAAATCCAGGTGCGGGCGAACGGCGGACCATATGCTAACATTCCTTCGGGACAATATACGAATACTCCGCCGCTTGGAATAGGAGCCAATCTCGTGGACGTGAAGGTGACATCGCCGGACAAAGCGTTCATTAAAACCTACACCATCACGGTCACGGGCTTGCCCCGACCTCCCGTGGTTTCCAACCTCTCCGTTCACGACATCACCGAATTTTCGGCGACCTTCCAAGCCGCGATCCCCGACAACGGAGGCGCTAACATCTCCGCCCGCGGATTCGTTTATTGCCCTGCGTCCCTTAGCTCGACGCCAATCGTCAATCAACCGGGAGTCTCGCAGGTCATCAACGATCTCTCAGGCGATTTTCGGGCTATTACCACCCACGTTGAGGGGCTTACCGAATACACAGTTCGAGCCTATGCGACCAACAGCGCAGGCACCACCTATTCCGGGGCGGTGACTTTCCGCACCACTTCGTGTGAAGTGGGAATCGAAATGACCGCTGGCCCGTCGCCCGTCGCGCGAGGTGGACAATTGCTCACCACTATTATCGTCGGCAATAGCGGCCCCAGTCCGGCAATCGACGTCACCGCAAGCACCGTTCTGCCCGCCTCCCTGGCGTTCTCGTCTGTCATCCTGCCTCAGGGATGGACCGCCACCACACCCAATGTCGGAGCAAGCGGTCTCCTCACCTTTACCAAAAGCCCTCTCCTCGAACCGGGGACCGCCGACACCATCGTCATCATCACCACGGTGACTCCCGCCACGCCGCAAGGAACAATCCTCCATCAACAAGTCACGGTCACTTCGGGAACGGAGTCCGATCTATCCAACAATCTAGCAACCGTCGACACCCCCGTCGGCAGTGCGCCCGTGCCGCTGCAGCTTTCCAACAAAGCCAAACTCAACAAGCAGACCGGCCTCTTCGAAATCGAAGTCAATGTGACCAATACCACTCCCGTTCTGCTAGACGGCTTCCGCCTCAATGTCGATTACAGCGCGTATTTGAAAGCTCATCCCACCTTGAAATTTCAAAACCCGACCGGGACATACGGGAAGGGCAAGGCTTACGTTGATTACCGCTTGGGTGTCGGAGTCGGTAAAACGGTAAATCTGAAACTGTCTTTCTACACCCGGAACCGCAAGTTCCCCGCCCGCTTTGGTCCAAAACTCAGCGTCTCAATTCTCGAACCATCCCTCATGACGAAAAAAGCAGTCCGAGTAGTGGCCCCTCAGGTGGCCGCGACCCCGCCCGATCAAGCTTCCCGCCTCAAGGTGCTGGCTGATCAAACCGTGGAACTCGATTTCCCCGCCACCCCCGGCCGCTGGTATCGCATCGAATACTCCGATGACTTCATACGCTGGCGCAACTGCCCAATGCCAGTCCAAGCAACAGACGTCCGGCTGCGATGGATTGACTGCGGCCCTCCTACCACGGATTCGCTCCCAGCGAAAACTCCCACACGCTTCTATCGTACTATGGAAATTGGAGCGCCGCCCAATCCTTAAATGATCTCCACTGCAATGAGCGCTCCTATTACACTCCGCACACTTTTGCTTCTTCCACCCCTGCAAATGATTGCCTTCGCTGGGCCCGACAAAGATGTCATCACTCCCGCTCCTGTCGAATCACGTTGGCGGTTTGGCATCGGATACGCCCGGATGTTAGGAATCAAGGCGGATTTCAGCGGTCTCGGGACGTTTGGAAATTCCTTCCAGCCTCAGCCGTTAGGCGGAGGCCGGGATTACAACTATGACGATGGGTTTGTCCGCGTCGATTCGTCGGGCAATCGGAGTAACGAGACATGGAACTGGTCGTATGAAAACGCCGCTCAATACGACTCTTCCGGGTCTGGCTCGTTGGATTTCTCCATTACCGGCAGCAACGCTACGGCTTCCGACCAAGAACGTGACTCCGGCGGGGGCCTCGAAATTTCCGGCTACTACGACATGGGTGCTGTCGAATGGGTGCCGCTCAAAGCACGCGGTGCCGCTTGGGGTTTCCGTGGCGGCGTTCAGCATACGAGGATCGATATCGCCAGCGATGACTGGCTTCTAACCAGCATGACGCGGACGATCGATCGATTTGAACTCAACGGCATCATCCCTCCGGCCGCGCCCTATGTCGGATCATTCTCGGGTCCGGGTCCGCTGCTCGGAGACAACCCATCGCGATCGGTAATTGCGGGAGGAAATGGCTCGGTCTCCGGCCAGCGCGAGTTGGATGTTCATCTCGCGATCGCCAACTTCGGCAGCTATCTTTCAATCCCGGTTACTCCCAAGTGGAACTTTATCACGGAGGCAGGTGTGAATCTGGGAATCGGGTCCGGGACCTACGAGTTCAATTCCACGACAACAGTTACCGGCTTGGGCGCTCAAGAAAGTTCCGGCAAAGAGTCGAAAACCCGCCTCATGACCGGAATCTACGCCGGAATCGCAGCGACCTATGAGATCGACGAGCAATGGATGCTCCAATGCTCCGGGCGCTATCAGTATTTGGACAACCTGGATTTCGAAACGGATGGCTCGACGGCAGAACTCTCTTTCGACTCCGCATTTGTCCTAACGATTGGCGCGGTTTATTCCTTTTAGTCACCCAAAGTAGTCCGCCCGCCTCGTCCTGAACCACGCCCAGCGCGCCGATCACCCCATCCTCATTTCCATCCCGGAGACCGGCTACCTCAAGGCTTCACTGTGGAGGTCATCGCTTCGCGGTGAGTAGTGGAGAAATTTCTGTCCCCGCCTGGTCCATATGGTGGTCGGGACAAGAATGCGCCGCTCTTTGGTTGGAACTTCGCTCGCCTCGGATTCTCGTCACTTGATAGATTTCAGGCAATCGATGATCTCCTGGTTAAAAAACGCTCACCCACTCCAATGATAACGAGTCCACGGCTATTTGCGATCCTTGCAGGCTGTTTCCTAAATCTCGGATTTGTGTCATTGGCTGAAGTAAGTGCAGCGGAGCCCGCTCCTCCACCGCCCGCGAGCAAGGCGAATGCGGTCAGGCCACCGGCCCTACCCAATCCCGCATGGATCCATGCGAAGCAACCGGCCAACGATGCCAAGGAAACCTCAACCGACGTACCGTGGCCCGGTCCGGCTAAAACTTACGAAAGTGAATTCTCGGAAAAAGATGCGGCACACTTCGTTGCTTTCGATTTCGATACATTACCTGCTGACGAATACCCACTTTGGCGGGAGCGTTGGAGAGCGAAATGCAAGGGCGAGGACAGTCGCGAAGCTTTGACGATGCTCGTGCGACTGAAGGACGAGGAAACCGTCAATTGGCTACTCTCGCAGATGGAACAAGGGCAAGGGTGGACTGCGGATGCTGCGGGCATTCTGGGAGATTCCGGTCAGGAATGGCTCATCCCCCGGTTGGAAAAGACTCTTTTCCTGAAGTCTGAGGACGAGCCCGTGAATGATCATCCAAGTGATGTAGTTTTCGGGACCGTATCGGGATACTCCGTGAACGCC
Organism: Akkermansiaceae bacterium; assembly: GCA_043729385.1. Lineage (GTDB taxonomy): Bacteria > Verrucomicrobiota > Verrucomicrobiia > Verrucomicrobiales > Akkermansiaceae > Luteolibacter. The sequence goes on along the minus strand of JAYTLO010000073.1, from coordinate 6,372 downwards.
TTGGTCGAAATAGTCGGCAAGTCACGCGTTCTCACTCCGAGACTGAAGTCATGGTTCAAACTCGTCTTCGGAAGTTGGGTATCGTCAGAAATTTCGGCCGAGAAAAAGGAACTGCTTCGCAAGTGGTGGGACATGAACCGTGAGCCGTTCGCCGCGGGAAACTTCCGCAAACTGTGCATCCCTCCCCTCTGGCCAGGTGACGAAGCGAGGGCAGAGGATATGGACATCCCGTTTTTCCTTTCGGACCTGATGTCCGCCACTGATTCCACCTATGTTTCAATTCAACTCGCCGGCATGCGGGCAATTCAGGATTGGAAGTTGGTAGCCCAACTGGATCAGCCACAGGCGGAACACATCGGCAGCTATCTAAAATCCGGGAACGGTGACATAGCCAAGGCGGCCTACCGACTGTTGGAGGCCTCCGGGAATCGAGGCATTCCGGTATTCGCGGCAGTGTTCGCGGACCATCCCGAAAAGGCTCCCCAGGGCAATGTCGGAAAAATACTGGATGCCCAACCTTACCAGGCAGCGGAGCGGGCCCGTTGCATCTCGGCCATCGCTGCGGATCCGGACCCAAATTACTTTAACAATCACAAGAGTTTGAGACTGGAGGCATTCCCCATCCTGAAGCTGCGATTGAAGGACACCGCTCTATCGGACAAAGAACGACAGTCGGCGATTAGTCATCTGGGACGCATTGCAATCCGCGAAGACCTTGCTTTTTTGGAAGAGCTGCTCAAGCGGGATCAACCAAACTTCATTCGTACATCCGCAGCTGCATGGATCTGCAATCTCTTCACTCCGGACACGATGCCGGCATCAATTCGCGCGCTCGCCGACGACCCGGCGTTCGGCGGTTCAATCAAACAGTTTCTCGCGGATGCGGAAACCGCGGTTAAGACCCGGCGCATGTGGAAAGAATCGCAGGCAGCGCCACGATACGATGATTACGACTTGACCAGCAATTTTGGGAAAATGTTTCCCTATGGTCTTCATATCAACGAACGCACCTTCGCCGCAGAGCAGTTGGCGAGGTTCGGGGAACAGGGAATCACACTGCTGAAGCTGACCCTTACGATGTCGAATGACGCCGCACGGGGATGCGCGGCCAAAGCGCTGTTGGAATCAGGAGTGGGCGATCAAAAGGAACAGGATTCCTTTCTGGCGGCACTCGTCGTCGGATCTGGAAAAAGTGACAGCCCGGTTTCAGACTACCTGATTGCCAGGGGGGACTTGCACGCGAAGGCGATGCCCCTTCTGAAGAACCGCGTGCTGGTCAACGTACCTGGCTACTATCACAACGACTTCGCCACGATCCTTGCTGGCAACCTGGCGACCAAGGACGATGTGCCATTTTTCATTTCCCTGCTGGCTCCCGAATATTCCCAAATCATCCGCTCCACGGCGATTCATGCGATCTATCGGCTGCTTCCCACCGCCGAAGTGCCCAGAAGCGTTAAGGCATTGATCAACGACGAAGAGCTGGGTGAGATGATGAGGGTTTACCACTACGGAGAATAGCTGGAGGTGCATCAAGAAGAACCAAGTCCACGCTCTTCCTTGCCTTGCATTTCACGGCTTTCACGAAACTCCCAGAGTCCCATCACTTCCCACCAGCGGATAACCGAAAATGAGCTTGAAGGCGTCCGAGGTTTTCTCGCCGGCCATCCCGTCTTCCTCGAGGTGGAGCGCGGCGATCTGGTTGGCGAATTCCTGGAACCGCTCGGCGATCACGGAGTAGCGAGCCGGGGCGAAGGTCAAGGGGGGAAGCAGGTAATCCTGTGGCTCGGCGAGGGGCTTCGAGCCGTCCCCGATCGAGTGCATCGAGGCCTCGTCGCTGAGTGCCAGCCTGACCTCGGTAGCGGCGGATTTGGCTTCCTCGCTGCGCAACAATTCCAAGGCGAACACGTGGGCCTTGTTCCAGCGGTTCACCAGGCCTTTCCAGAAATTCGCGCGATAGCCGATGTAGTCCCGCTCATATTTTTCCCGCGCCTCGCGGAGGTCTTGAAGCAGTTCCACCGGCTTGGATCTTTCCAGCTTGGCCAGCGCTTCCTGGGTCGCGGGGCCGATGCCGCCGGTGACGCTGACCTTGAGCGCGAGCTGTAAGATCTTGGTCGCCCCGCCGAAGCCGCGATTGAAGGTGCAGTCTCTCAGAAACGCATCGAGTCCGGCGTTGGTGACCAGACCGGCGACGCGGTCGGTGTATATGGCGATGTATTCCGCCGCCTCGTCCTCGACCTGTTGGAACAATCCGGCCTTGACCAAGGCCGCGAGTTTCTTGGCTTGAAAGGGGTCGTATTTTTCATTGATTCCAGCCACCTCGTAGCGCCCGCCGCCGTCGTTGGCTGGGAGTTGATAAACTTGGATCCGCCCTTGCTTATCGCGCCGGGCTTCCCACTCGACGATCTTCCGCCCGATGCGGACGCGGCGGGTTCCGGTAACGACCGCAGCGACTGGCTTCTCCTTCTTGGGCAGCACCGGTTTCGCGCTCGCGCGGGGATCGCCTAGCAGGAAATAGCCGGTGTGCAGGCACACGGCGTCAGAGGTATTATCACCGGCATAACCATCTTCAGTTAGTTTAATTCCCGGATAACGATTGATCGCCTTTTGCAGTGCGAGCGTTTCGGAGAAATAGCGGTCAGGCGCATAGCCGAGCCGAGGAGTTAGAGGAGATTCCAATGAATCCTCCGGGACAATGATCGCCCGCGGGATGATGCCATCTCCCTCATTAATCGCGATGAGTTGGCGGCGGAGTTGCGGCATCGTCACCGACAAGGCACCGCCGGGATCATTCTTGCGACCGGGCGAAACTTCGTCATGCCCGAGGACGAACTCGAAGTTAAAGATCGAGGAACTGTTTCCCTTTAACCATAACAATAATGCAATCAGCGCCGCTTCTTGCTCCTGAGTGTAACTATGATACCAGCCTGCCTCGCGGTTATGGAATCGCTCGACGTGACGCACCTCCTCCGCCTTTAAATCACGGGCTGGTTTGGGCACACCTTTGGGAATCGGCTCATTGCTTTGCCGGTAGTGGGCGGGATCGTTAAACCAGGGTCGGAAGGTGCTATCGTCGATCTGCTGAACTTTGCCCGCGCTGCAAACTTCGATCCCCACGAGATATTGGCTCACGCTATTACCGAGCTGATGATGAAAGCTTTTCCCGGCGTGAGAACCCCAACAATCGAGATCGAAGTTTTGATAAACTTCACCGTTAGGCGCGATGACGAAGAAGCAGTAACTATTCGCAATGCCGCCCTCCACAGTGGACACCGGGTCGATACCTCCGGCGGTGAAGTGAACGATGGCCCCGCGCGGATGACCGGCGGAATAGTGCCCTTGGATCTTCATTTTCCCGGACACGTTCTGTTTGGCATTTGGATAACGTTTGTTCATAAATCCTCCTCGTACCTAGCGAGACTTGTGAGTTTCCTCCGGGAAATCAAGATTCTTTCTTGGGCCGCACAGGATTAGAGCGATCCGTGGTGGGTTACCTATTTCAATGAGAGATGGCTTGCTAAAACCCCTCAAAAAGTGTGGGTCGTTAGTTGCCTCTGAATTCATCCAATGAACACGCCCCCATCAGATACCAAAGGAAACCCACAATCGTGGAAGCATTTTCTAGCAGCCTATGACGGACTGATGGATCACCCATTCATTGCCCGCTGGGGCAGTGAGATTTGGCAACCCAATGAAGATGACACTAAGGCTGCGGCGAAACTTCACATGCAACTCGCCTCGCGGATCACCACTCAGCAGCTGGGCTATCTCGATGGGGTGGAAAAGGCCGCGCTTGATAGCATTTATACTATCTTCGAGCTAACCCGAGAAATCTGTGATGCATATCCCCTCGCCCGACATTTTCAAAGTGTGGCATGGCATATCATCAACACCCGCGCCAGACCCTTCACTGCCAAGTGGCATCGCGAGAGCGAGCGCGGCACACTTCGCGGACTCGACACAACGGACGAGTTTCGCACCGAGTTATCAGCGCTTCAACCAGTGCTCGTGCGGTTCTCGGACTTATTGTTGCATCTACGAGACGGCACGCCGCCACCACCACATCCAGCAGCGGCAGTTAGTGATCGGGAACAAGAACTCTTGGAGGAAATGGCGCAGGCACTGCCATGGGAAATCCCTTCAAAGTTAGGCGGGATCGTTCCGGCGATGGCCGCCGCGATCAATGCCGCAGAGAAGTCCGCGATCCGTGCAAGGCGCGAGCATTATGACATCGACGCAGAGAAACCCCACGCGGTGGCGCTCGCTCTATCAGGCGGGGGAATTCGCTCGGCGACGTTCTCGCTTGGCGTGCTGGTGGCACTCGCGCGGCGCGGAATCTTGCCGCAGTTTGATTATCTATCGACCGTCTCAGGCGGCGGATATATCGGCTCGTTTCTCACGGCATTCCTTAACTCGCCCGCTCCCGGGATCGGGCTGCGGGCCGACGAGTTGCCATTCCACCGCGACGCGGGCGAGGCCGACGCGCTCCGCCACATCCGTCATCACGGGAAATATCTAGCAGCCGGTTCGCTTTGGGGGCGGGTGAGAATGATAAGCGCGCAACTTTATGGAATGTTTTTAAACGGCTTAAGCGTCGTTTTCCTTGGCGCGATGGTGGTGCTAGTCGAGCGCTTCTTGCGCGGCTTTTCGCCCTTCAATGGATTCTGGCAGCCGGTCACTTTTTGGGTAATGATTCTATTACTCGTGATTGGTTTAATCTCGCCCCGCTTGCTGCGGGCCAATGCAAAGTGGCAAGGATGGGTGGATAGTGCACTGGCATCTGTCGGCTTAGTATTGCTGGCGCTGCTGGCATGGAAGGGACTGGAATTCAGCCACCGATTGATAGGCAGTGGGCTGGCCGCTCGACTTCACATCGACCCACAAACGTTGCTGGTCGTTCTCGGAGGGATTCCCGTCGTAGCCTCGGCATTTCCAAGTCTGGTGGGACGGCTTTTTAAACGCACCGGCATCGTGTTTGTGTTGTTAGCTGCGGTCGCAGCACCGTTATTTTTCTTTATCCTCTATCTGACGCTCTATCATTGGACGGGAGGCCAGCCGGTGGCCGAAATCATGGGTTATACAATCACTCGGGTGGAGATCCTCATGCTCGTAACGGCCATCCTAGCAGTGGTAAACTTTTGGCTTCTTAATATCAATTTCACTTCGCCGCACCGGCACTACCGCAACAAGCTGGCGGAGGCCTATGTGATCCAGCCGACAGCTGATGGTATGGCTAACCAACCCGTCTTGCTGCCGCTATCTAAAATCGGTGCCACAGGCACGCGCGGTCCTTATCATTTACTCAATGGAGCACTCAATGTTCCGGGATCGCATGACCCCGCGATGCAGGGTCGGCTCACTGATTTCTTCCTATTTAGCCCCGCCTATTGCGGCAGCCCGCTCACCGGCTATCAGCCAACGGCCAAATGGGAGGCTGCTGATCCACACCTCGATCTGGGCACGGCGATGGCCATCTCGGGTGCCGCCGCCGCGCCGCAGATGGGCCTAGGCACTCAGAAAAATCTGAGTTTCTGGCTGGCGCTGCTGAACATCCGGCTCGGTTACTGGCTGCGCGTGCCTGGCAAGAGTGCCGGCAAGTTTGGCGGCAGTCCGGGTATGTCATTTTTGCTGAAGGAAATGCTCGGAACCATGGACGAAAAGTCCCCATGGCTCAATATCTCCGACGGTGGTCACATCGAGAATCTCGGCGTTTATGAACTGCTCCGCCGCCGCTGCAAATTCATCGTCGCGGTGGATGGCGAGCAAGACGAACGAATGACCTTCGCCGCTCTAACGACTCTCCAGCGCCTCGCCGCCATCGACCTTGAGGTCAAGATCGACATCGACCTCGACGACCTCCGGCTCGACGGTAAAGGACTCAGTCGGTCGCACTTCCGATTTTGCCGCATCAGCTATCCGGGTGGACAGTTCGGGTATTTGCTATACCTCAAACTTTCACTAACAGGCAATGAAGGCGAGTTCCTGCGCCGCTACCGGCTTGATGAGCCAGCATTTCCCCACCACTCCACGACGGATCAATTCTTTAGTGAAACCCAGTTCGAGGCGTACCGCAGCCTCGGCGAGCATGTGGGTGATAAATTATTCCTGCGGGCGCTGGTGGGCGATGAGCTGGCGAATTCTGAATCCGTCCAAGTCGAGGAATGGTTCGGCGAGCTGGGCAAGCGGCTGCTGTAAGGAGCCACGACACTCTGTCGTGGGCCAATGAGATGAGAAAGCGAATGCGCTGATGGCTCACTTCTTTCGCCGCCCATTGGCAAGTGGACAGCAACTGTCTTTTTAGTCTGTTAGGCTTTTGGGGGAATTGTATTCCCGCAACACCCTGCTCATGATGGAGTTCAGGTGGATAAGTAG
>JAYTLO010000072.1:0-1069 GCA_043729385.1 Akkermansiaceae bacterium | reverse complement strand
CTAACTCCGCTCCAAGGTTCGCGTGTGACTCTGGCCAAGTCGTCGATGCCGAAAACGTCGGGCTCGGATTTGATCAACCAGTGGCGCATGGCGGTCAAGCGATGGCTTGGATGAGCGACGGCTTGGCGCGCAATTACATGTGGAAGGAAATGAAGCCCGGCGACCTCGCCTTGTTTTACCACTCGAACGCCAAACCACCCGGCGTGACCGGCATCGCCCGCGTCGTCGGCGAGCCTTATCCCGATCCCACGCAGTTCGATGAGAAAAGCGAATACTACGATCCCAAGTCCAAGCCAGAGAATCCCCGCTGGTGGCTAACCGATTTTGACTACGTCGGCAAATTTTCGGAAATGCTCACGCTCGAATTCATGAAGGCAGACGGCGTGCTTTCCGAGATGGTGGTCTGCCAGCGCGGCACCCGGCTTTCGATCACCCCGGTCGAGGCCCTGCATTTTAGGCGGGTCTGCAAGCTCGCCGGTTGGAAGCCCTGATCCTCAATCCAGTTGGGAGACAAATCCCAAAACCCGCACCGCTCTATGAGTGAAGAAAATACCCCTATGGCATCTCTAACCGCGGTTTTAGAAGTAGCGCCCGCCGCTTCCGCGTGGCGTGAGTGGCTGGAGGAGTTTGGCCCGAAGCTGTTGCTGTTCGCGCGCCAGCAGACGCGCTCTCACGAGGATGCGAAGGACATTTTCCAAGATGCCCTGGTGAAGCTCGTTGAGAAAGTCCGCACCGGCGAATTCGTCGGCGGGCAGGACTCGTGGCAGCCTTATCTCTACACCGCGATCCGCCGCCTCGCGATCGACCTCAGCCGTCGCGACGACCGCCGAAAACGCCGCGAGGACAGCGTCACTGCCGATGCCGAAAACGGCGCCTACGATGCCTTGCTGCCATGGTTCGAAACCGGGGCCTCCGACGATGAAACCCGCATTCAACTCGAACAAGGCCTCAAGGAATTACCCGAAAAATTTTCGGAAGTCATCGTGATGAAAGTCTGGGGCGAGCGCACTTTCGCTGAGATCGGTGAAACTCTCGGCATTTCGCAAAACACAGCGGCCTCCCGGTATCG
>JAYTLO010000071.1:0-4257 GCA_043729385.1 Akkermansiaceae bacterium | reverse complement strand
CCTGCAATACCTCCACCATCTCCAACAGGCGGGCCGGCGGCACGAGCTGAACAAGATCATCCTCCTAACACCCAAGGAAGGCCTCAGTCTCCAGCACCTTAAGGAATTCGCCGACTCGGGAATCGATGCAGAGCTGTTCGACAAGGACGGCACCAGCATGCGATCCATGTTCTCGGGGCAGACTGTGGAGATCATTGACGTGAACAAACTCGCCGATGAATCGAAGGAAAAGACCGTGGCGGTCGATTGTTTCGAGGGAAACAACCTCGTGCTGGTGGATGAAGGCCATCGGGGTTCATCCGGAGAGGAATGGATGAAGCGGCGCGAGAAACTTTGTCGCGATGGATTCAGTTTCGAGTATTCCGCCACCTTCGGGCAGTCGGTGAAAGCGGCGAACGACCGCAAAATGGAGCAAAACTACGCGCGCTGGATTTTATTCGACTACAGCTACCGATTTTTCCACAAGGACGGCTACGGCAAGCACTACCGCATCCTTAATCTCAAGGACCAGAAGTCCGACGAGCAGCGGAAACTCTATCTCACCGCCGCGCTGCTTTCGTTCTATCAGCAGCTACGCATTTGGCTGGACCACTCGGCGGAATTCGCCGTGTTCAACGTCGAGCGCCCGCTCTGGGTTTTCTTCGGCTCCAAGGTCAACGTCGTGCGAACGGAGAGCAAACATCAGGTCTCCGACGTAGTGGATGTCCTCCTGTTTTTCGCTGAGTTTTCCCGCAGCCGCAGCGAGTCCATTCACCATCTGGACATGCTCCTTGATGGAACGGACGGACTCATCGACAAAAAGAACCGCGTCCTTTTCGCCGATTCATTCCCGTATCTGAAGAAGCTGAAATTGAGCGGCGAGCAGGTCTTCGACGACATCCTGAAGTCCTTCTTCAACTCGTCCACCGGCGGCATCCTGCACGTCCGGGATTTGAAAGGAGCCCAAGGCGAACTGAGCCTGTCGCTCGGGGCCTCGGAACCCTTCGGCGTCATCAACGTCGGCGACGAAAAGAAGCTGCACGAACTCTGCGGCGAGCATCCGAATCACCTCGCCACCTCCGATCAGGAATTCGGCGGCTCGCTTTTCCGGAATCTATCGAAAGCGGACTCGAAGATCCATCTGCTGATCGGTTCCAAGAAATTCACCGAAGGCTGGAGCAGTTGGCGCGTCTCCGCCATCGGCCTGATGTACATGGGCCAGGGCGAAGGCTCCGAGATCATCCAGCTCTTCGGCCGCGGCGTCCGCCTCAAAGGCTGGAACACCACGCTGAAACGCAGTGGAGCACTCAAAACGCTGAACCTGCCGATCATGCAAGATGCCACGGAGGCGCAAAGCCGCTTCCTGCCCTTTTGCGAAACCCTCGACGTCTTCGGAGTCCGCGCGGATTACATGGAGCAGTTCCGCGCCTACCTCGAACTCGAAGGCGTCAACACCGATCCCGATTGGGAAACGGTCGAGGTCCCGGCGATGCCGACGCTTACGGATCTCCCGCTGAAAAAGCTCAAGGTCATCCGAGTGCCCGACGACATCGATTTCAAACGCGACGCCCCGAGGCCGGTCCTCGATCTGGAGAAAAACCACTTCCGTCGCTCACCCGTGAAAGTGGACTGGTATCCGCGCATCGAAGCGATGAAGGCCACCGGCCAAACCAACGTCGCCCTGATAGGCAGCCGGACCGAAAAGAAACTGGAAAAACATCACCTCGCCTTTCTCGACCAGGAAGCGCTGCACCTCCGTCTCCAACAGCTCAAGAACGAGCGCGGCTATTACAACCTCAGCGTGTCACGCGCCGCCGTGGAAAGCCTGCTTGCCGATCCCCATTGGTATTGCCTCTACATCCCGCCCGAAGAACTCAGCGCCTTCCGTTTCGACAAAGTCCGCGTCTGGCAGCAGATCGCCGAAGCCCTGCTCTGCGGCTACTGCGAGCGACTCTACAAATTCCGCAAGCAGGCATGGGAAAGCGAGCATGCGAAGGTCTATGATTTGACCCCGGACGATCCGAATTTTGTCAAAGAATACATTTTCCAGATCGACCGCAGCGAAACCGAACTGATCAAACAAATCGAAGATCTATCCGCCACCGTGCGGAGTGGGAAGCTCTTCAGCTATCGCGGCGTCCAAGGCCTCCAATGGGACCCGCATCTCTACGCGCCGGTCATCACCATCAATGGCAATGCCATGGTCGAAGTGTCGCCGATCCAACTCAACCAAGGCGAATGGGACTTCATCAACGACCTCAAGAAATTCCACCAAAACAGCCCCGGTTTCTTCGAAGGCAAGGAACTCTACGTTCTGCGGAATCGCAGTAAAAAAGGCATCGGTTTCTTCGAAGCCGGGAACTTCTATCCAGACTTCATCGTCTGGCTTCTCGTCGGCGACACCCAGTATCTCAGCTTCGTCGATCCGAAAGGTCTGCTTCACACGCAAGGCTTCAACGACCCGAAGATCGAGTTTGCCCAAACCATTAAAGATCTGGAAACCCGACTCAAACCGGAGAATCCCCAATTGATCCTCAACTCCTTCATCATTTCCGGCACCTCGTTCCGACAAATCAGTTGGTGGGACAAGCTCAAGACCGAAGCCGATTTCGCCGCCGCTCATGTCCTCCTCCAGAAGGACGAGCCGGAAACCTACATCGGGAAGTTGTTTGAACTCATCCTGGCGGAAGCGGGACCGCAAAAGACTCAATCCCCATAAAATCTGTCATGCCCTTCCACCCCGCCGCCCAGCAGACGATCCGGAAAGTCGAAGCGCTTTCCGGCAGGCTGGTGCATCTCAGAGAAGATCCTGAACTGAAGGTATGGCGAGAATTCGCCAAGCCCCTTCTTGCGGACCAGCGTCTGGGGTGAGACACCGGAAGGTCCAGCCGCCCGATGCGGCGGCCATCAGGCACCGTTTTCATCCACCCAAAGGTGGATAAAATCATTGAACCCGGGAACCGGCATATTGCGGATGTCCGCGTTCCTCGTAACCCTCCGCTCCGTTTTCCGCGACGCTGGATACGCGAGCGACGCGGTGAAGATCAACATCGAGCAGATCTTCAAGGCCCTCAAGCCCGCACCCCGAACTCAAGACGCTGTGAAGGCGGCTCTCAGACATGTTCCAAAAACCAAAAAATTGCGACACGTTTTCCCAATAGGTCACAGCGTGTAACGCGTTGGTTGGACGTGTTAAAAAAACGAAAATATTTTAACCTATTCGCTGGACGTGTTGCACGGCATCACCTATCGCTTGGATGTGTCACAAAAAACTGAAATTTCGAACATAATGCCGCCCAGTTGGCGCCCGGAGCAGCCCTATGACGCCTTGCCGCTACTGCCACCCGCCTTGGATTTGGAGTCAAAAGTCGTTCTCAAGCAATGTATTGCGGCCAGGACGGCGCTCGCCGGGCTGAAGGGGGCAGCGGAACTGTTGCCGAATCAAGGCATGCTGATCAACACCCTGCCGCTGCTCGAAGCGCGAGCGAGTTCGGAAATCGAGAATATCGTCACAACCACCGACCGATTGTTCCAGTTCCGCAACTTTGGCGAGCAGGCGGATCCCGCCACCAAAGAGGCGCTCCGCTATGGGACGGCGCTGCTGGAAGGTTTCCGCTCGCTGGGGCAACGCCCGCTTTGCACGCGGACGGCGGAAGAGGTTTGCAGCAAGATCAAGGGGATGGAGATGAGAGTCCGGCGCGTGCCGGGCACCGCTCTGGCGAACGACCGGACCGGCGGGATTATCTACACTCCGCCGGTGGGTGAGGACCGGTTACGCGGCCTGCTCGCGAATTGGGAGACGTTCGTGCATGGCCACGCCGAAATCGATCCCTTGATCCGGATGGCGGTGGCGCATTATCAGTTCGAAGCGATCCACCCGTTTACCGATGGCAACGGGCGCACCGGCCGGGTGCTGAACAGCCTGTTTCTGATTTCCGAGAACCTGCTGACCCTGCCCGTCCTCTACCTCAGCCGCCACATCATCCTTCACAAGGAGGATTACTACCGCCTACTGCTGGATGTGACCCGGGAGGAAGCTTGGGAACCGTGGATTCTCTACGTCCTCCGCGCCGTCGAGGAGACTGCGATTTGGACCACAGCGAAAATCGAGGCGATCCGCCGGCTTTCCATTCACACGATCGACCACGTGCGCCAAGCGGCACCGAAGGTCTATTCCCGCGAGTTGGTCGAGCTGATTTTCGAGCAACCCTACTGCCGTATTCAGGATGTCAGCGGGGCCACCGGCATCGCCGCCCGGCAAACGGCGTCGCGCCACCT
>JAYTLO010000070.1:0-14293 GCA_043729385.1 Akkermansiaceae bacterium | reverse complement strand
GCGCGCCGCCGCAGAAGCGGCCGATTCCGCTACGCTCCATCGGCCGCTTCTGCGGCGGGCTGGTGCCTCGCGAACTTACAGACAAAGATTTACACTACCAACAAACCGCCAGATTGCTGCTCCCCGCGTAGTTCTTCTATTCGCGCGCGGGATCCACTTTCGCCGCCAGTAAACTCAGGAAAACCTCCGCCACCCACGTCAGCGGGCGGCTTGCTTCCCACCACGCGCAGCAGGTTCTGCGGAGTTCCGGCCCGGACAGTTTCAAGCACACCAGAGACTCATCCCGCACGGCGTTGCCCACCGCCCATTCGGGCAGAAACACCACTCCCTGCCCTTGCCGCGCAAGCTCACGAGCCGCTCGCGGGTTCGGTAGGATCCACTTGCGCATTTCCCCGCCGCCCCCGCGTTCGAAGTGCTGGATGAGCCAATCATGGGTGTATTGATCTGGGAAAATCAGCAGGCTGCGTTTTAGCTCCCCAGGGGAAATGCGCGATTTCCGGCCCAGTTCATGAAAGGGCGCGACGTAGGCGTGGAACTTTTCGACCATCAAATCACGGCGCACCATTTCATCGGGAGCGCGTTGGAGGTAGTCGATGTCGAAGTCCATTCGCCTCGCTAAGAGCGAGTCGGTTCCCTCTTCGCGCACCACGATCTGAAAGTCAGCCGCCGGAAAACATTCGTGAAACGTGGACAACACAGCGGGTTGCACCAACTCAATCAAAGACGCGGGCACGCGAAGCACCAGACTCTCACTTCGACCGTCCAGCGCAGCCAATTCGCTTTTCATCAAAGACATCCTCAACAACAAATCCTCCACCATCGGCAGCAAGCGCACGGCCGCCCCAGTCGGTTTCACCTGAGGCCCGAAGCGCCGGAACAAAGCGCAGCCGAGGTCTTCCTCCAGCGCCTTCATCGCATGACTGATCGCCGACGGACTGACGGATAGAAGCTGAGCCGCCGCCGCGAAACTACCGCCCTTCACCGAGGCATAAAACATTTGCAGCCGCTTCGAATCCACAATGCCGGGATCAATCACAGGGGCATCCCTGGAGCCACTCAACTCATCGTGAAATTTACTCAGCATCGGTCCACCTCGGAGGGGAGCAAACGCTGTGCCAATGGACGGCCCGCCCTACATCCTAACCAGTTTCGACACGCAGCCATCGTGAATCGATTTCAACCCAGCTGCCCGACCCATGGCACAACCGGTGCTCAATGGTTGGGGGTGAGAAATGAGATCTCACGCCACCAGCCACAGAACGATTCACTACCATGAAACTAACATCACTAAGCCCCCGAATGATTCGAGTTGCCTGCGTTGCCCTCGCAGCGGCAACCGCCCACGCGAAACCAACCACCGCCGAGGTTAATACGACTGGCTTGGCCGTCACGGATGACACCGTCACCGTCGGTCAGCTCCACTCGGCGACTGGCACCATGGCCATCAGCGAAACCGGATCCATCCAAGCCGAGCAACTCGCCATCGATCAAATCAACGCGATGGGCGGAGTTCTTGGACGACAGATAAAGGTGATTAAAGAAGATGGCGCGAGCGATTGGCCCACCTTTGCGGAAAAGGCAAAGAAGCTACTTGTTAGCGACAAAGTCGGAACCGTTTTCGGCTGCTGGACCTCCGCCTCCCGCAAGGCGGTTTTGCCCGTCTTCGAGAAAGAAAACGGAATGCTCTATTACCCGACATTTTATGAAGGTTTGGAACAATCCAAGAACGTGATCTACACCGGCCAAGAGGCCACTCAACAGATCCTCGCCGGTCTCGACTGGATCGCAAAAGAGAAGAAGGCGAAGACATACTATCTCATCGGCTCCGACTATATCTGGCCACGCACTTCCATGAAGATCGCACGCAAGCATATAGAAAATGTGCTCAAGGGCACAGTCGTCGGTGAGGAGTTCTATGCACTTGGCAGCACCCAGTTCGGTTCCTTGATCAACAAGATCAAACTTAAGAAGCCGGACGTGATCTACGCCGCCATCGTCGGAGGATCTAACGTCTCATTCTATAAGCAACTCGCCGCCGCTGGAATTAACAGTTCCAAACAAACTCTCCTCACCATCTCAGTGACCGAGGACGAAGTGCTTGGCATCGGTGGGGAAAACCTCGCTGGCTTCTATTCTGCGATGAAATACTTCCAGAGCCTCGACAACCCTAACAACGTTGAGTTCGTCAAAGCCTTCAAGGCCAAATACGGAGCCGGCAGTGTGATCGGCGACGTGACCCAGGCCGCCTATCTCGGCCCGTGGATCTGGAAAGCCTCGGTGGAAAAAGCGGGTAGTTTCGACATTGATAAAATCGCCGCAGCATCGGCGGATATCGAACTAAACAATGCCCCCGAAGGTTATGTAAAAGTCCATGCGAATCATCACCTCTGGAGCAAGCTCCGCATTGGCCAATGGCAGAAAGATGGTCAGGCCAAGGTGCTCTACGAATCTGGACTGCTCGAGCCGGATCCATTTCCAAAGGGCTATCAGTAACATTTCCGGCTCCTTAATTGCGAGCCCTCCCCCAACCTGGAGGGCCGGGTAGTTTCCGGCCCCTCCTTGCTGTGGCGACGTGTCAATTTCTGAATCCTCAAAACGCCTGATCTTATGGGAGAATACACTAACGACGAATTACAAAGCATCTTCATCATGCAAAGCTTTTCAGGCCTCAGCCTGTTCAGCGTCCTTCTCCTGATGGGCCTCGGCCTCGCCCTTATTTTCGGGCAAATGGGAGTGATCAACATGGCACATGGCGAGTTCATGGCTCTCGGTGCCTACACCGTTTATCTATGCTCTTCGCTCACTCAACAATATGCTCCGAGCTTCGGGCCTTATTATTTCGTCGTCGCCATCGGCTTAGCCTTCGTCGCCTGTGCTGCCCTCGGTGCTCTCGTCGAGTGGCTGATGATTCGGCACCTTTACCACCGCCCCTTGGACACGCTGTTAGCCACTTGGGGACTCAGCCTGATTCTCCAACAAACTTACCGCTCGATCTTCGGCGCACGCGAAGTCACTCCGACTCTTCCTGACTGGCTGATGGGTTCTTACACCATCAAGGAAGGTCTCGATATTCCCATCAATGGCATGTTCGTGCTGGCGCTATCAGTCGTCGTGACCATCTCCCTGATCACGTTCTTGTATCGCTCCAGTTTCGGCCTCCGCCTCCGCGCCACCGTCCAAAACCGCAAGATGAGCGGTGCGGTCGGCATCAACACCGGCAAGGTGGACCGGCTCGCATTCAGTCTCGGCTGCGGCATCGCCGGCATCGCGGGTGCCGCCTTCACCACCATCGGCTCGACAGGCCCAGACAGCGGCAGCCGCTACATTGTAGATGCCTTCTTGGTCGTAGTTTCCGGTGGCACGGCCAGCTTGTTAGGCTGCCTCGCTTCCGCGTTCGGCATCGCCCAGGCACAGTCGATTCTCGAGTTCTTCATGGAAGGAACGAAGGGCAAAGTGGCCACGCTGTTAGTCATCGTCGGCGCTCTGATGATCCGCCCGCAAGGCCTCTTCCCGAGCAAAGTCCGCGGGCATTGAAACTCTTTTAAACCATCACCCACATGCCACTCCTCTTCCGCACCCTTTTCAAATCCCGAGGCGAAGCCCTTGCCTTCGGAGCATTCCTCTTGCTGCTGCTCGTCATTCTGCCGCTGGCCCTCCCAGTCTTCCGCCTGAATCTGGTGGGGAAATATCTAACATTCGGCTTTGTCGCCATCGGACTCGTCCTGCTTTGGGGCCGCTGCGGCGTCCTCAGCCTCGGCCAAGGGGTGTTCTTCGGACTGGGCGGCTACTGCATGGCGATGTTTCTTAAACTTGAAGCCTCCGATCCGGTAACAACCAAAATCCAGACCACGCCCGGCATCCCAGACTTCATGGACTGGAACCAAATCACCCAACTCCCGCTACTTTGGGAGCCATTTAAGAGCCTGCCCTTCACCATCTTCGCGATCTTCGTGCTCCCCACAGTGATCGCCTTCATCATCGGTTGGGCTCTATTCCGCCGCCGCGTCGGGGGAGTTTACTTCGCCATCATCACCCAAGCGATTGCATTGATCCTGTCGTTAGGAATCGATGGCAATCAGGGCTTAACCGGTGGCCGAAATGGGATTACCGATCTGCGCACTCTGCTAGGTTGGGACATCCGCAGCGAGCAAGCGCAATACGTGCTCTATTTCCTCTGCGTCGTCCTCCTCTTCACCGTCGCCCTCGCCGCGAAATTCATCATCAACACCCGCCTCGGTCGGGTGCTCGTCGCCATCCGCGACCGCGAGGATCGCGTTAGATTTTCTGGTTATAACGTCGCGATGATTCGCGCTTCCATCTTCGCCTTCGCCGCGATGATCAGCGGAGTCGGTGGAGCACTCTTCGTGCTCCAGGTTGGCTTTATGTCACCCTCGATCATCGGCATTATTCCTTCCATCGAGATGGTGATCTTCACGGCGGTCGGTGGTCGTCTATCAGTGCTCGGCGCGATCCTTGGTTGTCTAATCGTAAACTTCGGGAAAACCACATTCTCCGAAGCTTATCCTGACCTGTGGCTCTATCTCATGGGAGGCACCTTCATCGCCGTGGTCATGTTCTTCCCGAACGGTCTCGCAGGCCTGCTAGAGAAAATCCCCACACGCAAAGAAAAGTATCTCGCACTCTTCACGCGCTTTCAAAAGACCGATTCCGTCGTCACGAAAACCCCGCTACCCGATGAAAACTGATCACCCAAACGTCCTGGAAATCGAAGATTTAGGCGTCTCGTTCGACGGCTTCAAGGCGGTCGATGGCTTCAATTTCTACCTCGCCGAGAACAACGTCCACGTCATCATCGGCCCTAACGGCGCCGGCAAGACCACCGTGCTCGATCTGATCTGCGGCAAGACGGTCGCCACATCCGGCAGCATTAAGTTCAAGGGCAAGGAGCTTCGTGGCCGCAAGGAATACAAAATCGTCCGCGACGGCATCGGTAGAAAATTCCAAAACCCGTCGATCTACGAAAATCTAACTGTCTTCGAGAATCTCGAACTCTCCCATCCCACCGGCCGCGGTGTGATCGGTTGCCTTTTATTCCGCCGGACTCCCGCCATCAAGAAGCAGTGCGAAGACGTGGCCGAGCAGATCGGCCTGATGAACAAACTGGACACCGAGGCGGGCATCCTCAGCCACGGCCAGAAGCAGTGGTTAGAAATCGGGATGATCCTGATGCAGGAACCCGAGGTCATCATGCTCGACGAACCCGTCGCGGGCATGAGCGTGCGCGAGCGCACCGAGACCGCAGCGCTGCTCCGCCGCATTTCCAAGGACCGCTCGGTCCTCGTCATCGAGCATGACATGGAATTCGTCCGCGAAATCGCCGACCGCGTCACCGTGATGCACCTCGGTAAGATCCTCTCGGAAGGCTCCATGGAGAAAATCAGCGCTGACCCCAAGGTTATTGAAGTTTACATCGGACACTAAAATTATGATCTCCGTCAAAAATCTGCAGGTCTGTTATGGCCAAAGCGTCGTGATCCCGGACATGAGTTTCACCGCCCCGCAGGGCGAAATCCTCGGCATCGTCGGCCGCAACGGCATGGGAAAGAGCACTTTGTTCCGCGCACTCATCGGGATGATTCCCACGCGCTCCGGCAAGATCACCCTCAACGGCAAGGAAATCACCAACCAGGCATCTTACAGGCGGGTCAAGCAGGGCGTCGCCTTCGTCCCACAGGGCCGGATGATTTTCCCCTATCTATCAGTTTACGAGAATCTCATCTCTGGAGTGAGCGGCAGGATCAGCAAGGAGGCAGTGGACGAGATCTACGCGCTTTTTCCGGTCCTCTTCGAAATGCGCAAGCGCAAAGGAGGCAATCTATCAGGAGGCCAGCAGCAACAACTCGCCATCGGTCGCGCCCTGATGACTAACCCCAGCGTGCTGCTGCTAGATGAACCTACCGAAGGGATCCAGCCATCCATCATTAAAGACATTTCGCGCAGCCTTCGCCAGATCCGCGAGTTAAGGAAACTCACCATTGTCGTCAGTGAGCAGGTGCTCAGCTTTGTGCTCGATACTTGCGATAACATCATGGTCATCGACAAGGGCCACCTCGTTCGCGAGGACCGCCGGGCCGCTGTGGATGCCGACCAGATCAAAGCCATGCTCGCCGTTTGACCCATTTTCCCAACTAACACAACACATGAAAACACTGATCAAAGTTGACCTCGACGCCACCCCCGAGTCCCAAGATTACCTTCATAACCGCTGGCATCCAGATCTGCCGATGGTGGCGATGGTGAAACCCGGCGACGAGTTCCGCGTAGAGTGCATCGACTGGACCGGCGGCCAGATTAAGAACAACGACGACGCGACCGATGTGGAAATTGTGGATCTCACCAAAGTCCATTATCTAACCGGACCGATCGGAGTGGCTGGCGCGGAACCCGGCGATTTACTGGTGGTGGACATTCTCGATGTGGGCGTGCTGGACCAATTCCAATGGGGTTTCACCGGCTTATTCTCCAAATTCAACGGCGGAGGTTTCCTCACCGACCACTATCCAGACGCTCGCAAGGCGTGCTGGGATTTCCACGGGATCTACACTTCATCCCGCCATATTCCGAATGTTGAATTCGCCGGGATCATGCATCCCGGGCTGATCGGTTGTTTGCCGTCCAAGGAAATGCTCAACATGTGGAACACGCGGGAAAAGGAACTCTTCGACACCGACCCCGAGCGCGTGCCACCCCTCTGCGCCCTACCTTCCGCCGGCACAGCCCACATGGGACGGATGACCGGCTCGGAACGCGATGCTGCAGCCGCCGAGGGCGCGCGCACCGTCCCGCCGCGCGAGCATGGCGGGAACTGCGATATCAAAAATCTAACTCGCGGCTCGAAGGTCTATTTCCCCGTCTATGTGAAGGACGGTGGCCTCTCGATGGGCGACATCCACTTCAGCCAGGGCGACGGCGAAATCACTTTCTGTGGTGCCATTGAAATGGCTGGCTACCTCGATCTGCGCGTCAGCCTGATCAAAGGCGGGATGGAGAAATATGCGATTCGCAACCCTCTGTTCCTGCCAAGCCCGCTCTCGCCAGAATACAAGCGTCACATCATTTTCGAAGGCATCTCCGTCGATGAGTCCGGCAAGCAGCACTACCTAGATCCATTCGTCGCCTACAAGATGGCCTGTTTGAATGCCATCGAGTACATGAAAAAATTCGGTTACACGGGCGAACAGGCCTACGCCATCCTCGGCACCGCCCCGGTGGAAGGACACATCAGCGGGATCGTGGATATTCCGAACGCCTGCGCCACGCTGTGGTTGCCCACGGAGATCTTCGACTTCGACATCATGCCCAACGCCCACGGTCCCACCAAGAGCGTCAAGCCAGGCTTCGATCTCGCAAAAGTGAAATAACCCGCCATGCCTGTTTACGATTTCACCTGTCAGGAGTGCGGGGACTTCCGCGTGCTTCTAACCATCGCCGAGCGTCACGACCCGACGGCTTGCCCAGCGTGCTCGCGGACCGGCCAGCGGCTCATCCTCGCGCCCAATCTCGCGCTGATGAACCCGATTAAACGCAAAGCCACCGCCATCAATGAAAAGAGTCGCCACGAACCTCGCATCAGCACCGGCCATTCCTGCGGCAGCGGTTGCGGCTGCGGAACAAAAATTCGCCCAACCAAAGTGAGAGATACCAAGCTGGGTCAGCTCCAAGGCCAGAAAGTCACGGCCCGGCCGTGGATGTTAGGTCACTGACACGACTCACTCCATCCCATGCTCGCGGGCGAAGGCGGCGGCGCCGACGGGATCGCTGCTGGGCCAATTTTGATAGATGACCTTGAGCGTCTCCGCGCGGACTGGGCCGGGTGGCAGGGTCATCGCCCATTGGCCGGCGACTTGCGGCTCGTATTCGGCGACGGCGGCGGCGTAGGCGAGGATGGCGGGGTGCTTGGCCGGGCTTTCGGGAGTGGTGGCAAGCCATTGTCCGGCGGCTTGATAGTCCTGTTGGGTCCAATCCCCAACCATGTCTTTCACGGGCTCGGCCAGTCGATCAGCGGGCACGTTGGTGGACAGCCACTCGATCCAGCGCCCGGTGTCCGCTTGGGTCGCGGAGTAGGAAAGCCCTGCGGCGAAATGGGATTTTTCCTCAGCACTGAGCTTGGAATCCTCGATCCAACGTTGTACGGAAGCGATGTCTTCCTTGCCGAGATTGCGCGCGAATGACTCGAATGCTTCGTCGCGGAGTTTCTCCCGATCTTCTGCGTTAGAGACGGTGGCGAGGTGGCCACGCAGGGCTGCTAGAATGTCAGCACGTTTCTCCGGGTGATCCTCAGTGGCCGCGATGATTGTAGAAATGCCGTGAGCGGGATCTTCGAAGTGCAGGCTTTCTAGCAATTTAAAGGCAAGCTTCGGGTCAGATTCGGCGATCTCAAAAATGATCACACTGTGGGTGTAGTCGTCGGCAGTGGCGGCGTAGCTGGCGGAGTTGCGGGCGATCCACTCGGCAGCAGCGTGGGGATTCGTGGTTGCCAAGCCGCTGAGGGTGGAAGTTAGAAGGTCTTTGCTGTCCTCATTTTTCCCGAGCAGATCGGAGCATTCGAGAAACAAAGCCAAAGCCATTCCGGGGTGGGTCTCGCCGATTGCCTCGATTGAGAAGATGATGATCTTGAGCCTGCCTTTGTCGGAAATCTTCCGGTTGCCACGGATTTCCGCGATGATCCGCTTGAGCTGAGAAGCATCGAGTGAGAGCAAGCGATCCTCTAACGAAGAAGCGCGTTCGGTGAATGCCTCGCCCGGTCGCTCGCCGCTTTTTTCGAGTGCTTCCATTTCCCGGATCAGCGCGATCCATTCGCCGGCCATGGCCAGGGCTTGATCATCGCGCTGGTCGCGCTGGCGCTTGGTGAGCCGTGGTTCGGAAAAATCTCCGGTCACCCCAAGCGGGCCGGCTGCGGCGGTTAGTTTCTGATAGTTCTCCTGAAGCTCGCTAAGCTGCCGCTCCTGAAACAGCCGAGCTGCCGCGCCGAGCGCGAGAATGATGAGCGACAAAAAGAGCGATTTTTTCATGGTCGCTAACAATTACTTGAGTGACTCCAGCATCTCCTCGCGACGCTGCGGATCGGTGATTCTTCCCGCGAGGAGCTGCGCTTGGGCGGGGTGGCTGGAAGTGTCTGCCCCATCGAGAAACGCCACCAGTGCGTCGTCGTTGCCGCTGCTGGCGTGGACTTCGAGAACAAGTTCCGCGAGTTTCGCAAAGCCTGCCTCGCCGCCTTCCTGAGAGGCCGCGGCCATGGCTCCGCCGATGAGTTCATCCGCCGTCTCGGGCGACTGGCGGTTCAGCCATTCACGGGTTGCGGCCACGTCGTCGCGGGTCAGGTTGCGCGTTTCCGAGATCGCTTCTAGCCGCCTGTTAGCCGCCGACTCTGCGGCACTGATGCGCTCCTCGGGCGTCGCCTGGATGGAGTCGAGGAAGGCCGCAGACTTCTGATAGTCGCCGTCGGGGATGAGTTCGGAAAACGCGGAGGTGAACGGCCCATCGCGCTCTTCCACCGGCAGCAGGCTGCGAATGAGGCTGATGATTTCCTTCTGCGCGGCGGGTGTTAGTTCGGCAACGTTGATCTGCTGGAGCGTGTCCGCGCGTTGATCTTCCGGCAGCGCGGCGATCCGGCGACCAACCGCCGCCGGGTCCGTGGCTAACAACACGCTGGCCAACGCCGCCTCGAACTCGAGCCGCGAGTCGCTCCGCCCGTCGAGCGTTTTGCTTTCGAAAATCCCGCTGGCGATCGCTTGATCGAACCAAGCGGTGGCGGCGGTTAGATCTTTGTTCGCCCACGCCAGCAGCGCGGGTGACAACTCCGAACCCATGCCGTCTGGATCGTCGTGGATGCGCGCGGCGAAGCGAGTGAGCGCGAGTTCTGGATCTTTCTCGATGAGCGGCTCGACAAACGCCGCTTCTAACTGCGCTTGGATTCCAGGCTCCAGCCCGAGCGCGGCGATTTCATCCAGCGCCGTTAGAAGTTCGTCGCGGCTCATTTCCGCGACGCGTTCGATGAAATCATTCAGCGCGTCCTCGTCTGGCGGCACGCCGCTGCTATTCGTTTCAGAGAGCCGGACTTGGGCGACGAGGTAGCGCCAGTCGATGGGCTTGCGGTCGCGAGCGACCTCTGTTTCCGCAGCGGGTGGCTGACGTTTCTCGCGGATCTCTTGAGTCGGTGACCGTCGTGCGGCATCGAGCTGGCCGCGCAGGTTCTGGCTGCTAGATTCTAACGTCTGGCGCGTCCGCCACGGCGGGAAGTTCCAGATCAGCACCGCGACGAGGGCCGCAGCGGGCAGGACGGCATGGGTGAGTTTCACGGGCGGGAGTTTCTAAAATCACAGCAACTGCGTCTCGACGAGCAGCTTGTAGGTGCCGTCCTTCGCAAGAAGCTGGGCGTGAGTGCCGCTTTCCACGATCTTGCCGTGGTTAAAGACGAGAATCCTATCCGCGTGTCTAACGGTGGACAAACGGTGGGCGATGACGAGGCTGGTGCGACCGGTCATGAGGCGTTCGAGAGCTTCATTGACTTGGCGCTCGCTCTCGGAATCGAGCGCAGAGGTGGCTTCATCTAGCAGCAGGATGCGGGGATTGGCGAGGATGGCGCGGGCGATGGCGATGCGCTGGCGCTGACCGCCGGAAAGCTTGGTGCCGCGCGGGCCGACGATGGTGTCATAGCCATCCGGCAGGGCGGCGATGAAGCTGTGGGCATTGGCCATTTCCGCGATGCGGATGATGTCGGCGCGGCTGGCACCAGGATTTCCATACTCGATGTTTTCCAAAATGGTGCCGCCGAAAAGCAGCACCTCCTGTGGGACGATGGCCATCTGCGCGCGCAGGCAAGGCAGGCCGATCTCGGCGGAACTTACATCGTCGAAGAGGATGCGCCCGGACTCGGGATGGTGGAAGCCGAGGATGAGTGAAAAAATGGTGGATTTCCCCGCGCCGGATGGGCCGACGAGGGCGATGCGCTGGCCGGGCTCGACTTGGAAGTCGATCTCACTGAGGACCGGCGCATCGGGCCGGGATGGGTAGTGGAAGTTCACGCGCTTGAAGCCGAGCGAGCCTTGGAGAAGGATGTCCATCGCCCCGCCGGTGCGCTCGGTGGGGGTGTCGAGGATTTCGCGGAGCCGGTCGGTGGCGCCTGCGGTTTGCTGAAACTGCGAGATGATTTCGGGAAATGAGCCTAACGACGCACCGACGAAAATCGCGAACAGGATGAAGGCTGCGAAGTTCGTCCAGCCGATTTCGCCATTCGCATACATCCGCGAGCCATACCAAGTGACGAAGGCGATGGTGCCGAAAAGGGCGAAGATGATGAAGGAAAGGAAGGCCGCCCGGTGGCGCGCGCCGCGCATGGACACGGCGAAAAACGAGTCCAGCGCCCTGTCATAGCGGCGCTGCTCGAACTCTTCGTTGCCGAAGGCTTTGACGTCGGCAATGGACTGGGTGGTCTCCTCGATGACGGTGCCGGCCTCGGCAAGCGAGTCCTGCGCATCGCGGGAAAAGCCACGGACCTTGCGCCCGAAAAACGCGATGGCGAGCACGACGATGGGCACGCTGCCCAGCATGATGAGCGAGAGTTTCCACGAGGCGACGAAGATGAAGATGAGCCCGCCTATAAGAATGACGGTGTGGCGGACGGCCTGCGGGACGGCGTTGAGAAGCGTGTCTCTCACGATGCCGAGATCGGCGGAAACGCGGTTACTCAGCGCACCAGAGCGCTGCTCCTGATAGAACGGCACGGGCAATTTTACCAAGTGAGCGAAGATGTCGCGGCGGAGGTGATTCAGCGCCGCCTCGCCGGAGCGGATGAAGCCCTGGACGCGGAAGAAGGCGATGATGGATTGCACGGCGAGCACGCTGATGAGCATGAGCACGACGTGGTTGGATTTCGCCAAGACCTGCGCGGGATCCACGCCTTGGCGAAGCGCGTCGGTGGGGTTTCCGATCAGCTCCCCGAGGTAGTAGGGAAATGCCAGCGAGAGGACGGCGGTGAAGAAAAGCGCGGCGAGCGATGGCAGGAAAACGAGTTTTTCCTGCATGAGATAGCCGAGGACCCAGCGGTGAGATGAGAGGGGCTTCTTGAGTTTCGGCTCGGGCATGGGCGGATGGGAGACGATGAAAGCGGCGGCGTCAATGGTGTGTCGATGATGCTTGGAGAATGCACTTTGCCAGCGGCCAATCCTTGAGGTTGCGCGTCGGGTGGGATTGCTGCATGAACGGCGGCCATGACGGGTCGGGAAATACGAGAAGCATTGATTCACGCGGGCGTGATGCCCAGCAAGCAGCTCGGACAGAATTTCCTAATCGACCCTAACATGGCGCGGTGGATCGTCGCGCAGCTCGAAATCACGGCCGACGACGCGGTGGTGGAAGTGGGGCCGGGCACCGGTTCACTGAGCGAGCACTTGGTGGGAAAAGTGCGGAAGTTGATTCTCATCGAGTTCGACGCGCGCCTCGCAGATGCGCTGAAACATCGGTTTCGCAACGATCCCAGCGTGGAAGTCCACCACGCCGACGGGGCGAAATTCGACGGTCGGCAGCTTTTCAAACATCGCCCGCTGAAGTTTCTCGGCAATCTCCCCTACTCGTGCGGAGGCGCGATTATGAAAAATTTACTGAGCCGTCCGCATCCGTTCGAGCGGGCGGTGATCATGCTGCAAAAGGAAGTGATCGACCGGCTCGCAGCGTCGCCCGGCACCAAGGACTACGGGATTTTATCACTGCGGACGCAGGCGAACTGGGAGGTGAAATCGCTGCGCACCGTGCCGCCCGAGGCATTCTATCCGCAGCCGAAAATCGACTCCAGCGTGGCGGTGCTCACCCCACGGATCAGTGGGCTGCCGACGTTTGACTACCGGTTGTTCGACGAACTCATCCGCCGCGGATTCGCCCAGCGCCGCAAGCAGCTCAAGAGACAACTCCCCGACGGACCGCCGTGGGAAGCCACCACGGCGGAACTCGGCGTGGCCACCACCGTCCGGGGCGAGGAACTCACGCTTGCCCAATGGGTCGATCTCACACGCGCCTACGATCCCCATCCGCTGAAAGATCTGCCGCAGAAATCTGACGAAATCTTCGACGTGGTGGATGCCGACGACGCCGTCACTGGCACCGCCACCCGCGGCGAGGTTCACGCGCAATTGCTGATGCACCGCGCCGTGCATGTCTTCGTTTTCAACAAGCATGGCGACCTGTTATTGCAGAAACGCTCGCGCCTCAAAGACCTCTGCCCCGGCCTGTGGGACTCCAGCGTCTCCGGCCATCTGGACTCCGGCGAGGACTACCCCTCGGCTGCCGTTAGAGAGCTGGCCGAGGAAATGGGAATCACCGGTGAGACCGCGCCGGAGGAGATAGCCCGCATCGCCCCGTGCGCGGACACCGGCTGGGAGCACGTCCGCCTCTACAGCACCCGCCACGATGGCAGCCTGCGTTTCCCGTCCGCTGAGGTGGATGCCGCGATGTGGTTCCCGCTGCCGGAAATCACCGCATGGATCGCAGGCCGCCCGGCCGATTTCGCCCCAGGATTCCTCGAGTGTTGGGGGAAATTCAACTCGCTCTAACTCATGAATCGCCTCGCCATCTCGCTCGCCATCGTCGGCCTCGCCCTCACGTCCTGTCAGAAAGCGCAGCCCGATAAGTTAGGCTATCAGATCGTTTCCACCCGTCCGCACGATGGCACGGCTTACACCCAGGGGCTGCAACTCACCGGCGGGCGGCTGTTTGAAAGCACCGGCCAATACGGCGAGTCCACCGTCCGCGAACTCGAGCCAGCCACCGGTAAAATCCTCCGCAAGCGCCCCCTCGCCAAGACAGTCTTCGGCGAGGGTCTAACCGTCATCGGCCAGGAAATGTGGGTGCTCACTTGGAAGGAAGGCACCGTCTATGTCCTCGAGCTCGACACCTTCAAACCCATCCGCACCCACACCTACAAGGGCGAAGGGTGGGGTCTAACCACCGATGGCAAACAGCTCATCATGAGCGACGGCAGCAGCGATCTCAGATTCATCAACCCCAAGGATTTCACCGTGCTGAAAACCCTCGCGGTGAAGGATGGAAAGAGTTCCGTGAAAAATCTCAACGAGCTCGAATGGATCGACGGCCAGATTTTCGCCAACGTTTACATGACCGACAAGGTCGCACGGATTTCCCCGGAAACCGGCGAAGTCACCGGCTGGCTCGACCTGGCAGGGTTGAAAAAACAACTCACCCCGCCGAACCACGCCGAGGTTCTGAATGGGATCGCCTATGACAAATCGTCCGGCAATCTGCTGGTCACCGGCAAGTATTG
>JAYTLO010000069.1:0-54697 GCA_043729385.1 Akkermansiaceae bacterium | reverse complement strand
GGATACTCGGCGATGCCGTGCTCGATGCGCTTCGACTGCATCACGTTCACCGAGTTGTGGAGCATCGCGCAGGCGAGTTCCGCCGTCTCTGGCGATAGGAATACCTTCGCCTGTGACTGGCCTTGTAGGAACACCGGCAGCGTCCCCACGTGGTCGAGGTGCGAGTGGGTGATGATGATCGAGTCCACCGTCCCGGGTTGGAGAAATTCGTAGTGCGGAATCGCCTCAGAGCCTTCGTGTTTCGGGTGCATCCCGGCGTCCAGCACTACCTTGGCGGACTTGGTTTTGAGCAAATACGAATTGGCGCCGATACCGGCGTGGCGACAGAGACTTTTAAAGATCATGATGGGCAAAACAAACGGAAAGCGGGCGGACCATGGGTGCCAAGCGGGCCGCTGTCAACCCACCCGCCGCGATGGCGCGTGCGGATAGATTTCGGCATGTGCCCGCCCCGCCCGCATTCGTGTGTGATGGGAAATCAAACGAAGTGTCGGCAAGACGCTAACACTCCGTGAAAAAGCGGCATCGCACGGAGCCACGACACTCCTGTCGTGGTGTGAGTGAGTCGCGAAAGAGCCGCGCCGTCCGGCACTATTCCTTTCTCCCGTCACTTGCCTCTGCAAGGAAGGCTCGACCACCACCACCGGCAACGATTCATGGAATACCGAAGGATTGAAATCTGTGGCCGTTGAAGCGTTCCGGCTGAAGATTTTAAAAGCACCGCGAATCTGGTGAATTTGGCGAATTTTAAGAGCGATTTGGCATTGGAGGAAACTCTTCCTCTTCAATTATTTCCTGATGACCCTGAAGACTTGGGCGAGGGTGCCGAGGACCAAGATGCCGACGACGATGGTGATCCATTTGGAGTTGTTGGACTCCGGGGTGAGATGGTCGTATTTACCCGAAGCTGATGGAGTCGTGGGGGTGGGTGGTGCGTCGGTTAGAGGCGGGATGAGCTCGGCGGCGGTGATTGGTGGTTTGCCGACTTCCGTGCGGAGGGCGGCGACGGCGGCCGCGGTGACGGGTGGGGCGGAGTTGCCGAAGGAATTGCGCATGTAGGTCAGGACGGCGGCGATTTGGTCGTCGGTCTGATAAGCGAGGGCGGCCATGGCGGCGGGGAAGTTGTATTCCTGGCCTTTGACTTTGATGGGGCCTTGGAGGCCGCGGAGCTGGATGCGGATGAGGTTTTCCGCAGGGCCATTGACCCACTCTGAGCCGGCGAGCGGCGGTGCTGCGGCGGTGCCTTCACCGCTTTGGCCGTGGCAGGCTCCGCAGAGGATAAATTGCTGTTGGCCGGATTTGAGGATGGCGGGGTCGATGGCGGGATTGGGAAGACTCGCGGGCAAGATGGCCGCGCTCGTTGAGGGGTCGAACGGGGTGGGTGCAACGACGGTTGGCGGGGGCTCGGCACCTTGATCGAGACTGGCGAGCCAGGCGACGATGTCGCGGAGTTCGCCGGGCGTGAGCAGCCCTGCCATGGGCGGCATGGGCGAGGCGGGGGGAGTGACGGTGGCGATGTCACTGCGGGCGATGCGGAGGGATTTACCGGCGGCATCAATGTCGAGGTGGTCGGGAGTTTCTGCGAGCAGGTTGCCGGTTAGAGTGGAGCCGTTTTTGAATTCAATAAGCACGGCACCGAAGCCGGGGGTGATCACGGCAGAGGGCGAGATCATGGATTCGAGGAAATAGCGGCGGTCCGAGTGGCGCTTGGCGATGCCTGCTAGATTGGGTGCCGTTTCGCCACCGGCTGCGTGGCCGCTCTCGGCGCGGTGGCAACGCATGCACTCGCTGGCGGGGTGAGAGGTGAAGAGGGCGGCACCGGCAGTGGGGTCGCCGCCTTGGAGGGCGCTGTTCCACTTGGCGAGTGGGTCGGAGTTTTCCGCTAGAGATTTATCGAGCGCGGCGAGGGCGGCTTGGACGTTTGCCGCGCTGCGCTTGCGGGCGGCGGTGGTGAGCTCGATGGCGGAGGGGGAAATGCCATTGGCGGCGCGAAGTTCATCGAGCTTGTGGGCGAAGATCGCGTCCACCGGCTTGCCGGAAATGGTGGCGAGGATTTCCCACGTCTTCTGGGCGCGCGGGACGTTGGTGGAATTCACGGCGGCTTCGAGCGCCGGGAGAGCGGTCTCGGGGGCGAGCTTGGCGATGGCGGCTAGGGCTGTTAGGACGACTTCGTCGGAGGGGTCGCTGGTGATTTCCGAGAGAAAGTCGCGGAGGTTTGCCGGCTTGCGCTTGATGAGCAAATCGAGGGCGGCGGCGCGCGCTTCGGCGGGGAGGCTGGCGTTTTTGATGAGGTCGCGGAGGGCAGTTTCATCAAGGCCGGGGATTGTTAGTTGATAGTGACCGACCAAGCCCAAGGCGGCAGTTAGAGCGAATCCTTGCTGCTTGAGAAGCCCGGGTAAGGCGGCGATGAGCGCGGGGCGGAGGGTCTCGGGGTCGCGCTTTTCCAAGGGCCGCCAATGGCCTGTTAGCTGGTCCACCGGGGATGGCTCGGTCCACACGGCGAGCAGGCGAAACGCTTCCTGGCGGACGATTTCCGGGAGCTGTGGATCTGCGGCGAGCTTGAGGACGCGCGCGGCATTTTCCGCAGTGCCGATGCGGAAACTGTTATGCACCAGACGCCGCAGCATGAATGACGTCCAAGCGCGGCGGGACAAATCATCGAGTAAAGTGGCCACTCGCGCGCGTTGCGGGATGAGGTCGTTATCACAAATTGCGCGGATCGCTTCGTCGGCGACCTTGGGATCGGGATCATTGATGAAGGCGGAAATGGCCGCACTTTTCATGCGACGGAGGGCGACGGTGGCGGCGAGGCGGACGGCGGCGGAGGGATGACTTACGAGTGCCGTGAGAATGGCGGGATTCGCGGCCATGTGCTGGAGCGCATAGATGCCAGCATGGCGGAGATAGACGTCGCGGTTGTCGTTTTGCTGGAGCAGTTCGCAGATCGGGCCGTAGTAGCCGATGAGTTTGCGCTTGCCGGCGAGGATGGCGGCGAAGAAGCGGACGCGCGCTGATTCGTCGGCAAGCAGCGGGCCTAACGGAACCGGGATCGTGTCGTTCTTCACATCGCCAAGCGCACGGAGGGCTTGGGCGCGGATTTCCGGGTTCTTGTCCTTGAGCAGGGAAATGAGTTTGGTTTCCGCTTCGACGTAGTTTTTAGCGAGCGGGATGCTGGCAAATTCCACGGCTGGAAGTGGCGACGAGCCGCGGCGGGAAAGGATGCCGAGGCCCCAGATGCCGTGGATGCGGACGATGAAATTCGAAGACTCGGCGGCATCGGAAAAGCGCTTGAAGGCGTCGTTCTTGCGGGTGAGGGCGAGCTGGGCGCGGAGGCGGATGCGGGCGTCGGGGTGCTTGAGGAGGTTCGCGAGTTCGGCGGAGCTGCGCTGCTCGAAGCCAGCCTTCATGAGCTTGGCGGCGCTCGCGGCGTCCTCGGCTAGCCAGGTTTTCTCACCAGCATCTAACGACAGCAGGCGACCGTCCTCGTGAGTTTCCCAGCCGCCCATGAAGTCGCTGATGTAAACTTTGCCATCCCACGAGTATTCCACGTCGGTGGCGGCGATGCCCCAGGCAAACTGGCGGGAGTCGCTCATTTCCATGCCCGCGCCCTTGGGCTTCATTTCGAATGACCAGACGCCGGAATTCGCACTGCCGCCGCGGTAGTCGCAGATGAGGAATCGACTGGCCTCGCTTTCCAAGAAGCCCGCGCCGGGGTTGGCGGTTAGACCGGAGGGACCGGACGTTAGATGGGCGCTCGGCGGCAGCATGAAGGCCGGCTGCACCGGGTTTTCTAGCTCCCACATCTTCTCATCCATCCAGCGACTCGGCGGGTGATCCTTGAGGCCGATCTGGCGGTGAAATGTGTGCATCGCCTGGTGCTCCATTTGCCAACCCGTGTCTCCGCCATCCACCAGATAGACGACGCGCGCGGCGTCGCCCTGATCGGAATTGTTATCGACGGAAAACGCGTTACCCAGCGCGTCGAAGGCGATTTCCTTCGGGTTGCGCAGGCCGGTGTGAAAAATCTCGAAGCCCGTGCCGTCCGGCTCGAAGCGGAACGCCGCGCCTTCGTTTGGGTAATGGTAGGCCACGCCCTCCTTGGTCGTGAGGCTTAGCCCGCGGTCGCCGACGGTGCCGTAAAGCCGTCCATCCGGGCCGAGCGTGAAGCCATTCAAGTCGTGACCTGACAGAGAAATGCGCACGCCGAAGCCTTCTTCCACCACCTTGCGCTCGTCAGCCGTGCCGTCGCCATTCGTGTCTCGCAGCATGTAAATCTTCGGAATGCAGGCGAAGTAAAGGCTGCCCTCGTAGAAAAATACCCCAGCCGCGGTGCCGTCTAACAAGTCATTGAAATCCCCAGCGAATACCTTGGACTCGTCGATCTTGCCATCGCCATCGGTGTCCGCGAGACGGCGGATGACCTCGGATTTTGCAGTGAGTTTTTCGAGCGAGACCTTGCTCTTCCACTTTTCATGAAGCGCGGGGCGGTCGCTGGTTTTCTTCGCGGCGAGATCGTCGAGATACCAGTAGAGGTGGTCGCGGTCGTCCTCCACGCCTGCGCGGAAGCGATGGGTTTCGGAAACGTAGATGCGGCCTTGCTCGTCGAAGGTGATCGCGGTGGGCGATGTGAGTTTCTGGTCCTTGTAAGTGGCCTCCACTTTCAGCGCACTGCCGATGGGGATATTAACTCCCGCGACAGAGGGGGAGGCCATCAAACCTTCGACGAATGCCTTGCCCTCGCGCGTCGTCGCCGGAAATTTCTGGTTCGGATAGTCCGTGAAAATGAGATGATCCACACCGATGAATCCACCGGCCGCTGCCTCGTCATCTAGCAGCCGGATCGTCGCTGGGCGGCCCTTGAATTCCTTTACATCCCACACCGCCGTTTCCAGCCGGAGGCTGCGTTTTCCCACTGCTTCGCGCACCACCTTGCCGTCGATGACGAGCTGCGCCGCAGTTTTTTCCACCCCATCTCCACCGGCGATGAGGAAGGTGATGTAGGACTCCGCGATCGTGAACTCCGGCGATGTTAGACTGCCCTTGGACGCATCGCCGCCGTGGGTGGAAGCTGCCAGACTGTCGTTCGCGTAAGCTGTGAATGGCTTCGCCATGTCATCGGTCTTGCCGACGATCGGAGCCAAGCCGAAGGCATTGCCCTCGGCTTGCCAACCATTGAATCCATCGCCCTCGAAAGCTTCAAAAACGCGGGTGGCGGCAGGCAGGGATGCGGTCAGAGCCAGAGTTGCAAAAATCGTGCGGAACATGAGTCGGGAAGGGGATAGGCGGCTGACTATTGCCGGGGCGATTCAGAATGCCAACCGCAAAGCCGGTGGCTAGATGGCTTGGGTGAGGGGGTGTTCCGGAACTTCATTTAGGCTCACGTTAAATGGGAAGATGAACCACTGATTTCACTGATTGAACTGATTTAAAGAGGTTGGAAGGCTGCGCCTATTCGCCCAAAAGATCAGTGAAATCCATGCCGTTTCTTTCAGTGAGATCCGTTAAATTCAGGTTAATCAGTGGTAAAAATAGGCAATACCGCCGCCGCCATGTCAAAGCCTCGCCCATTTCTCCTCACCCCCGCGGATGGAACTGCTTGTGCACCGCCTTCAAGCGCTGCCGGTCCACATGCGTGTAAATTTGCGTCGTGGAAATATCCGCGTGGCCTAGCAGCTCTTGGATCACCCGCAGGTCCGCACCGCCTTCTAGCAGGTGCGTGGCGAACGAATGCCGCAGCAAGTGCGGATACACGTTTTGGTCGATGCCTGCAAACTTCGCTCGCTCCTTCACGATCTGCCGCACCCGATCCGGCGACAAGGCACCGCCTCGCACGCTGAGGAATAGGTGCGACGAGGTCTTCTTTGTCACCAGACCCGGGCGTTCGTTAGAGAGGTAGCGGGAAATCGCCTCGAGTGCCTTGTGGCCCACCCGGACGATACGCGTTTTCCCGCCTTTGCCGGTGACTCGCAGGAAGCCTTCCTCGAAATCCATCCATTCCAGCCGCGCCTTGCACAGCTCGGACAAGCGCAACCCGGACGAGTAAAACAATTCAAGAATCGCCAGATCCCGCCGACCTAACGGCAACGTCGGATCGATGGATTCTAGCAATTTCACCAGCTCGCTTACATGCAAAGTCTCCGGCAGCGTCATGTCCGGCCGCGGGGCTAACAACGGCTCCGCCGGGTCCATCTCCAGCCTCCCTTTGATTACCAACCAGCGGAAAAACACTTTCAGATGCACGGTGGTGATCCGCAGCGACGCCGCATTGAGTCCCGCCTTTTTGCGATCGCTGAGAAACGCCGCGAGCTCATCCGTGCCGAGGTCTCGCAGCGGAACCTTCATCCATTTGGCCAGAGCGTCGAGCGTCTGGCGGACCGAGAGTTGGTAAGCCTCAGACAGCCCGCGCTCCGTCGCGAGATAGCGGATGAATTGATCGGTGCTGGCTTCCACGGCTTCGCGGCGGATCATTGTGTCCAGATCCCACCGAGTAAAGCCCCCATGGACTGCGATGGCGGAGGGTTCAAAATGTGTCCCGGCTGTCTCAGCCGGGAGCGGCGGCATCGAATCCGGCTGAGACAGCGGAACACATTCCACACGCGTTGAACCGATTCGTTTGGCCGAGCGGTGTGGCATCATCGCTTCCCACAGCACCCCTTGAAATATATCAGACAAGTCGCTTTCCGGGCTTCGTTGTTTGGCTGTCTCCCGCTAGTTAGCTCCCGCCATGCTGTTATTTCCCAAGCTCGCTCTCGCCGTCACCCTGGCGATTCCTCTTTCTCCTCACGTCTTCGCCAAGGCGGATCCACAAATCGAAGCTGCCGTGCAGGCGGTCTATCCGGCGCTCGTCCGGATCCACGTCGTCGCCGAAGAGGGCGGGGGCGGGCGGATGCAAAAGGGCCGCGCCAGCGGCTCCGGCACGATCATTTCACCGGATGGCTACATTCTCACGAACCACCACGTCGCCGGTCACGCGACTCGCATCACCGTGCGGTTGGCGGACCGCCAAGAACTAAAAGCCACTTTGGTCGGCACCGACGCGCTGGCGGATTTGGCGATTTTGAAAATCGACAAGAAGGATCTCCGTGTCCCAGCGGCACCGTTGCCAGTGGCGAAATTTGGCGATAGTTCCGCGCTCGAAGTGGGCGACACCGTCCTCGCGATGGGCAGTCCGGCTGGTCTCTCGCAGTCGGTCACGCAAGGCATCGTGGCGAATACCGAGATGATCGCCCCCGGCGGCGCGATGCGGCTCGATGGCGAAGCGGTGGGCGAGCTGGTCCGCTGGATCGGCCACGACGCAGTCATTTTCCCAGGAAACTCCGGTGGTCCGTTAGTCAACCTGAAGGGTGAAATCGTGGGCGTGAACGAAGTCGGCATCGGCAGTCTGGGCGGTGCCATTCCCTCGAATCTCGCCCGCAAGATCGCCGATGAATTGATCGCCAGTGGTCGTGTGGAACGCAGTTGGCTCGGGCTGAACGCCCAGCCTTTGCTCAAGTCATCGGATGCGAAAGCTGGCATCCTCGTCGGCGGAGTCATCAATGGTTCACCCGCCGAGAAAGCGGGTTTAAAAGCCGGCGACATCATCACCCGCTGCAATGGCAGTGACATCGCCGCGTCTCGTGCGCCCGAGGATATTCCGGTGTTCAATCGCATTCTGCTAGAGTCGCCAGTCGGCTCGGAAATCTCGATGGAAGGCGTCCGCGATGGCGCACCCATTCATTGGAAAGTCACCAGCACCCAGCGCGAACCGGCGGAACCGCGCGAGAAAGAATTGCTGTCCTGGGGCATCACCGCCCGCGATATCACAGAGCTCAACGCCAAGGAAATGCTCCGCACCGACAACAAAGCGGTGCTCGTCCAAAGCATCCGTCCCGGAGGCGGTGCCGCCACCTCGAAGCCGGCGATTTCACCCGGCGATCTGCTGCTAGAAGTCGCAGGCAAGCCCACCCCAAACACCGCGGAACTCGTCCGCGTGAGCCTTGAAATCACCGAGGGGAAAACCGCACCGGTGCCGGTTCTCGTTTCCTATGAGCACGATGGCCGCAGCTATCTAACCGTCGTTAAAATCGGACCCGAGTCAGACGTGGACAAGCCGGGTCTCGTGAAAAAGGCGTGGATCGGCATCGACACGCAAGTGATCTCCACCGATCTCGCGCTCGCTTTGGACATCGCCGGAGCCAAGGGAGTGCGCGTCACCCAAGTGCATCCCGGAACTAGCGCCGAGAAGGCCGGACTCAAAACCGGCGACCTGTTACTCAAACTCGACGGCAAAGTAATCCCGACCTCGCGTCCCGAAGAGTCTGATGTTTTTCCATCACTCATCCGCCAATACAAAATCGGCACCGAAGCCGAGCTTGCGGTCCGCAGGGGCAAAGAAGATCTAGTAGTTAAAGTCCCGTTAGATGCCAGTCCGGAAGGCACCTCGGAACTAGATTCCTATGATTCTGAAACTCTAGAATTTAATTCCCGCGACCTCGGCCAAGCAGATCGTGTTAGTGAAAAACTCCCCGATGATTTCAAGGGCGTACTCATCACCGCAGTCACGCCCGCCGGTTGGGCCGCGCTCGGTGGGCTCTCCGCAGGCGATATTTTAACTTCGCTCGATGGCAAACCCGTCGATTCCATCAACACTCTAAAACCTATCCTTGCCGATCTCGAAAAAAACCGGCGGAGTCCTATCGTCCTGTTTGTGCGGCGCGGAATCACCACTCGCTACATCGAACTCGAACCAACTTGGTAAATTAAGAGGTTGATAGTGGATGGTTGATTGTTGATGGGAAGATATAGAATCCGATTAGCAGTCACGATCTCCCAACTCCACTCACCTCCGTTCTTTTTCTTATCGATCAACCATCCACTCTCAACCATCAACTAACATGAAATCCCGATTACTCATCTTCACCGTCTTGCTTGCCGCACCTTTCGCATTCGCCGCTGAGGGTACCATCAAGGACAAGGCAATCGCGCTTTCCGCAGCTCACAAAGACTCCGTCTTGTTCCTCACTGCGGTGGTCGAGATCGAAGTCACCGCTGGCGATAACCCCGCGAAAAAGGAAGAGCGGAAACTCGAAATGCTCGGCACCGTCATTAACAAGGACGGCCTTATCGTCGTGCCTCTCTCCACGCTCGATGTCGCATCTACCATCGACGGTCGGATGGTCAACGGACCTCAGGGGCCGATGAAGCTTTCCGCCAAGGGCACCACCAAGGAAGTCAAAATCCTGATGCCCGATGGCACCGAAGTGGCCGCAAAAGTCGCCTTCAAGGACACCGACCTCGACCTCGCTTTCATCCGTCCCGAGAAACCCGAAGATGTGAAACTCACGCCCATCGATACCGCAAACTCGGCCACTATGACCGTGCTCGAAGACGTGATCATCCTCGGCCGCCTCGCCAAAGACCTCAACCGCGAGCCAGTCGTCATGACCAACGAAATCATCTCGATCGTCACCAAGCCACGGACCTTCGCCAAGGTCGCCACCCAATCGCTCGGCATGCCCGTTTTCAACAAAGACGGGAAATTCCTAGGCATCGGCATCAACCGTTTCAGCCCGAAAGGTGACAGCGACAGCCAAGGCCCAGTGCCATCCAACGTCGTCCTGCCCGCCGCCGACTTGCTAGAGTCCGCCTCGCAAGCGAAGTGATTTCTGCTAACGGATCGCTGAGAATTCCTTGTCGGGGCGTGGCGGCGGTTTTCAACCGCCATGCCTTCTCAATTTGATTGGGCTTGGCGGTCGGAAACCGCAGCCACGTTAGGAAATATCTCAATTCTAGCAGCTTCCGATTTCCTGAGCGACTTACGGAAATCTCCGACAGCATCACGGCGTTTGATGGCTTCGAGGGCGGCTAGAATCTCGGGTTTTGCTTGTTCAAAAGTGCGTGGCTCGGCGGGTTTGCGGGCGGTGACTTCGACGAGGTGCCAGCCGAGTTTGGTGCGGACCAGCGTGGGCTTGTTTGTTTCCAGCGAAAATACCGGAGCCGCGAAATCAGCGGGGAGTCGATCGCGGGTCATCCAGCCGAGCGCGCCGCCGGTGTCCTTGGTGGCGGGGTCTTCGCTGAGTTCCTTGGCGAGGGTGGGGAAGTCCTTTTTCTTCTCGGTTAGACTGGCGAGCGCGCCATCAAGTTTCTGCTTCGCCTCTTCCGGCGGGAGGTTGAGGGTGGGAATGAAGATGTGGCGGGCTGCGATGCGTTCGGGCAGGGAAGTTGATGTCTGGTTTTCATCGAACCATTTGCGGGCTTCGTCGTCGGTGACTTTGATGGCGGGGCCGATGCGTAAGGCGATGAATTTTTCTAGGCGAATTCTAGCTGCAAGGCGGTCGCGGAGATTCTTCTCGTCGGTGATGCCTTGAGATTTCATGTCAGCTTCAAGCTCGCTTTTACTCTCGAAGCGGCCGACGAGAAGGCGCTGACGTTCGTCGATCTCCGCGTCGCTAACAGAGGGCTGCGCGGCGCTGGCATGGAGTTGGAGACGGAGTAATTCGTGGTCGATGAGTTCTTCTAACGCAGCGTCGCGAGCCAGCTTGAGATCGGCGGGAGCGAGGTTGGCGGCCGTTTTTCCTTCTAGCCAGAGTCGCTCGTTGAGGGCGCGGTCGAGTTGGCTGCGGCTGATGGGATGGCCGGAAACGCGGGCGGCGAGGTGGCCGGTTTTGGGGTGAGTTGAGGCGACCAGCTGCCGGGTTATGGAAAAGCCGGAGTAGGCTTCGTATAACAGAAATGCTGCGAGAGCGATTAGAACGAGAGTTTTGAAAACCTTCACGACTGTCAGCGGGTGGTTAGGGCTTGGCGGCTGGAAACCGCCGCCACCTAGCGGATTTCCACGGTGGTGCCGGGACGGATCAACGTCGGTAAGCGGACGGCGTCCCAGTTGGCGAGGCGGATGCAGCCGGCGCTGCGGGCGCGACCGATGGTTTCGGGATCTGAAGTGCCGTGGAGGCCGATGCCGGGTTTGCTGAGGCCACACCAGAAGACACCGACGGGGCTGTTAGGGCCGGGCGGAATGTTGAGGGACTCGGAGTCGCTGCTGCGCTTGCCGGTTGCGAGGAGCTGCGCGTCATAGCGCCAGTGGGGGAGTTCGACGGAGTTTCTAACTTCCCAAGTGCCGAACTTGATGAACTTGGGCTTGCCGGGAGTGATCGGGAAAGAAGCGATAAGTCCGCGGTTAGCGCGGGCGACGGCGGTAACGGTGGTGGCTCCGGGTTCGGCGACGGCGAGGGCGGCGGGCGCGGCTTCGAAGATACGGACTTGGTTGATTTTTGTATCTACCACGGCGTGGCGCTGGCTCATGGCTTCGTCCGCTTTGAATCCGGCTCCGGTGAGGCGCTCGATGGTGAAGGGCTGGACGTTGGGCACGATGAGGGTGTCGCGCGGCTTGAGATTGTTGATCTTGGCGCTGCCGTTGAGCGTGACGAGGTAGGCGACATCGCAGTGGTAGCGCTCGGACATGAACTCGACATAGCTGCGGTAAGTCATGCGTTTGCGTTTTGCTTGCAAGGATTTTTTCGTCGGCAAGCTGCCATCGACCCACGCTTTCGCGAAATCTGGGACGATTGCGACGGCAAGCGGATGCGTCACAGCCTTGCGGGCGGCGGTGTTGACGGCGGTCCAGTCGAGCAGCGGGTAGCCGTTCACCTCATTCCAAGATTGGACGGCGAGTTCGGTGAATTGGCCGGGCTTGGAATCGATGACTCCGGGGCCGAATTTCGCCTCATCCAGGAAAACTTGCAGGCGCACGGCATCGTCGCCCGTAGGCTTCGCATCCATCGGAGAAGGTGCGGAAACGGTCTCGATGGGAGTCGCCTGAATGATCGGCGGGGGTGCCGGGGCGACCGGTGGCACGGCTTTTTCTGGAACGACTGCTTCTCCGCCTTCGAGCGGTTTGGAATTGATGTCGTCATCGCCGCCGAGTGGCATCGCCCGGAGGACCGGGCGGGTGGGAGGTGATTCTGGCTGCGCCGGGGCAACCAAGGCGAGGGTGAAGAAGATGGGAAAAACGTGGCGGAGCATGGGATGGGATCGGGTGAAAATTATGCGGGAACGGCAGCGAAGGATTCGAGCCTTCCAGCGATGGAGGCCGGGACGACGGCGCTGACGAGGATGTCGTCGCCATCGTAATCGGTCGAGAGCACCTTGGCTTCCCGGTGGAGCAGGCTGACAAGATCAGCGCGGCTTTGAGGAATCCGGTATTCCTGGCGGCAGACGCGGTCGGCGAGGACTTGGGTGCAAAGTTGGAGCAATTCCTCAAGGCCAAGTCCGGTGACGGCGGAAGCGTGTAGGGCGCCGGGGAATTTTTTATCCAGCGAGATCAGTTCGAACGGGTCCGTGACGCGATCGATCTTGTTGAGGACGGTGATGGTTGGCTTGTCGGCGGCACCGAGTTCGGCGAGGACTTCGAGAGTGGTGTCGTGCAAACGCTCGACCTCGGGTGAGGTCGCGTCCACGACGTGGATCAGGAAATCGGCGAGGGTCGCTTCTTCAAGCGTGGCCTTGAACGCCTCGACCAGACGGTGAGGTAAATTTCTCACGAATCCGACGGTGTCGGTGATCAGCAGCGGTTGGCCATCGGGCAACTCGATCCGACGTGTGGTCGTGTCTAGCGTGGCGAAAAGCATGTCCTTGGCCATGACCTCAGCGCCGCTGAGAATGTTGAGCATCGTGGACTTACCAGCGTTCGTATAGCCGACGATGGCGGCGTGGGGAGTCTCGAATTTCTCGCGCTCCTTGCGCTGGGTCTTGCGCTGCTTGCGGACGATTTCGATTTCGCGCTTGGCGCGGTCGATGATCTGATAGGCGAGCCGGCGGTCCACTTCGATTTGTTTTTCGCCCATCCCGCGCGACGCACCCCCGCCCGCGCCGCCGCCAGAGCCGGCTGACTCGCGGTCGAGGTGCCCCCACATCCGCGCTAGGCGGGGGAGGGCGTATTGCATACGGGCCAGCTCGACTTGGAGCCGGGCCTCGCGGGTCTGGGCGCGCTTCGCGAAAATATCGAGAATGACCTCCTCGCGGTCGATCACGCAGAGGTCGGCGAGGCGTTCCCACTCGCGCTGCTGGGAGGGGGCGAGGCCGTTGTCGATGACGATGACATCGCACTCATGCGCCTTGGCCAGCTCGACCATTTCGGCGGCTTTGCCAGTGCCGCAGAGAAATTTCTTGTGCTTTTCGCGGCTGCGGCAGAGCACCGACTCGACCACTTCGACCCCGAGGGTCTTCACCAATTCGCCAAGCTCATCGAGCAAGGATTCTGATTCCGTGGCCTCGCGGGCATCAAAGTAAAAGCGCACCAGCAAGGCGCGCTCGATCATGTCGGGCTTTTCTCTGACTTCAAACATCCGCGGCAGAGGTAGCACCGATGCTACCTCACGGCGATGGGAAATTTTCCGCGCGGCGGGCTGTTAGCGGGTTTCCTCGTTCAGCCAACGCTCATGACCCCACAATCCCCAGACGATGCCGGCGAGGCCGAAGGTGAGCAACAGCGGGGGCAGTGCTTCGGTCACGCTGATGCCGACGCGGCCGATGGAAATCAGGAAATCGGCGGTCATGAAATGCGGCGAGAGTAGATAAAACATCCGCGCTAGGATCAGGGAAATCGCCCCGCTGGCCATCATGGTGCCGCCCCAGGATTTATCCCTGCTGGTGAGTTTGACAGCAGCAAGGCCTAGCAGACCCAGGCCGATAATGCCGCAGGCGTCGAGCACGAGGCCGCTTTTTAAAATAACTTCAAGCAACGGATTCATGGGACGGGAGGGAGGCAGGGGAGGAGATTTTACGGCGGAGGGGAGTGGCGGTGAAAGTCTTGGAATGCATCGCCAGACCGAGTCCAAGGAGCAGCCAGCCGCTGTTCATCACGACCAATTTGACAGAATGCCATGCGACAGCGCTCGAGCCATCGGCGTGGTAGTGGCTTTTCGGCGAGTAGCGCTGGATGCCTCCCGCTTCGTACATGGGCAGCATCACGGCGTAGCCAAATCCGAGGAGCAGAGCCCCGGAAATAATCATCCGGGCGGTCCATCCGGTGGCGCGTTCGCAAATCCGCCAAGCGATCACGACTAGGAAAACTCCCATCACGATCATGAATACAGGACGGACAGCTTCGATGGAACCTAAGGGGGGGCAGTTCATTTCCGAATACGAGAACTCATCATAAGTCGTTGATCAACAAGAATGAACGACGGATTGATTGGCTATGAACCTTTCGGGAAATCTTTGGATGTTTGATAGAGCGGCTGATGTTGAAACTTTGGATGGCTGAATAGGTTGGCCGATTCGCCTGGAAGAGGTTCGATTCTCGCCGCTGTGAGCCGGTCAAAATCTTGCTCATTTCAAGCCGACAGCCCGCCGATTAGGATCGAGTTCGTCAATTTTCCGCTCGAAACAGATTTCCCTAAAACGAGATTTCTCACCCGGATACCGTTTCAACTCTTGCCGGTCACCCGCCTGCCGCCTAATCCGGTTCCAGACATGAGTGAAGCAGTGACCCCGCAGCAGCCGCATAGTACCGAAGCCGACCTGATCGCCATCCGCCGCGAGAAGTTGGCTAAACTCCGAGACCTCGGGATCGATCCGTACGGAGCGCGCTTCCAAGTGACGGTCACCCCGGCGGATCTCCGCGCAAATTTCGCCGAAGGCCTCCAAGTGAAAGTCGCCGGCCGGATCACCGCCCTCCGCGACATGGGGAAATCCTGCTTTTTCCAACTCTCCGACGTGCTGGGTAACATCCAAGGCTACATGAACGCTAAGGAGTTGAACGAAACTGGCGTGGCCGCTTGGAAGTGCCTCGACCGCGGCGACTGGATCGGCATCGAGGGAGAAACCTTCATCACCAAGACCGGCGAGCCGACTGTGAAAATGGACAAATTCACCGTGCTCTCCAAGTCGCTGCGCCCGATGCCCGACAAGTGGCACGGCGTGGCCGACCGCGAGATCAAGTATCGCAAGCGCCACCTCGACCTGATGGGCAATCCCGACAGCGCCGCCACATTTGTGAAACGCTCGCTGATGATCGCCGAGATCCGCCGCTTTCTCCAAGACCGCGGCTTCCTCGAAGTGGAAACCCCGATGCTCCAAGACATCGCTGGAGGGGCTGCCGCCCGCCCGTTCGAAACTTATCATAACGCGCTCGGCATGCCGCTCACCCTGCGGATTGCACCCGAGCTATTCCTCAAGCGCTTGTTAGTCGGCGGATTCACCAAGATTTTCGAACTCAACCGCAGCTTCCGCAACGAAGGCATCTCGCGCCGCCACAATCCTGAGTTCACGATGCTAGAAGCTTACTGGGCGTTCTCGGATTTCGAGGAAATGGCCGACCTCGTCGAGGAACTCACCTGCCACCTCGCCGAGAAATTCTGCGGCGGTCTGCAAATTGAGCACAAGGACGACGACGGCAACGTCACTCGCACCATCGACCTCGCCCGTCCGTGGAAGCGCGCCAGCTATCACGATCTCATCAAGCTCGCCGCCGGTGCGGACTTCTTCGAACTAACTGCCGATGGTCGTCGCAACCGCTGCGGTGAAAAGGGCGTGCAGATTTCCGAAAACATGGCCGACCACGAAGTGATCCAGCAGGTTTTCGAAAAGCTCGTGGAGGAGAAAACCTTCGATCCCTGCTTCGTTACCCGCGTTTCCAGCGAACTCGTCCCGCTTGCCAAAGTCAGCCCGGGCGGCCAAACCGTCGAAGTTTACGAACTCATCATCAACGGCCAAGAAATTTCCCCTGGCTACTCTGAGCTTAATGATCCCGACGTCCAGCGCCAGCGCCTCGAAGCCCAATCCGGCGAAGAGACGCAAAAGGTGGACTATGATTTCATTGAAACCCTCGAACACGGCATGCCCCCCGCCGGCGGCATCGGCATCGGGCTGGATCGACTCTGCATGATGCTGACGGGTGCTCCGACGATCCGCGACGTGGTGCTATTCCCGCTGCTGAAGCGGAAGGAATGAGGAGAGGTGATCTCCGGCCATACCGTGTCGGTGAAGTCTTAATGCTCGTCGAAGCTCTAATCGAAGGGATGAAACAATTCACGAGATGTCCCTTCATTTTGAGAAACCGGCTCCTCGACAGGTCGGAAATCGTCTGACAAATTGGAGGTATGAAAACAAATGTCAGCACCCTATTGCGGGAATTTCCGAAAGTCCGCCAAGCGGCCTTGGCTGGGGAAGAGGTCATCATTGTCACTCGTGAGGGGAACTTGCTGCTGACCGCAGAGCCCGTTTCCGGCGAATCCATCTTGGGATCGCGCAAAGGCTTGATTCGATTCGGCGATGACCAACTTGATCAACCGACGCTAAATGAAAGTGAATGGAAACCGAGCCTGTGAAAGCGTGCCTCGACACCCATGCAGTCCTTTGGAGCATGGCAGGAGATGCCAGACTTGGCAAAAGTGCCCTCCAACTCATTTCCTCTGCCAGTCGGGCGGAACTCGTCATCTCCGACATGGTCCTGCTAGAGGTGTCTTACTTGTGCGCCAAGGGTCGAATCGAGGATGCTGATGGAATCGAGGTTTTGCTGGCCAAAATCGGCATGAGCTTCCGAGTGATTCCGATCAGTCCAGAGATTGCCTATCTGGCCCTCGCTCTCGACCTTCCGCACGGTGATCCCTTTGATCGGGTCATCACTGCGACTGCGAAAATTCACAGGATCCCTCTGCTAACTCGTGATCGTGCGATCACCGACTCCGGTGTGGTTGAGACGGTCTGGTGAAATCAGTGGGAACACGCTGCTGCTGGTGATTATTTCGCACCTCCGCCAAACCTCCCTCGTGAAATCCCTGAAATCTCGGAATCCCACGAAAAAAATCTTGCGCACTAGGAACCTCCGTGGTGTTCTCCCCGCCCGCCCACAGGGGTGGATTAACTTTTATTCCCATCCGGCCATGGCCTACGCAGTGATCAAAACAGGCGGTAAACAATACCGCATTCAAGAAGGCGACAAATTCGATGTCGAGAAGCTCGATGTCGAAGTCGATTCAGAAATCACTTTCGACGTTCTGATCGTCGGTGAAGGCGAGTCCGTGAAAATCGGTGCTCCACTTGTCGAGGGCGCTTCGGTGACCGCCAAGGTGATCAATCAATATCGCGGACCCAAGGGTGTTGCTTTCAAGTTCAAGCGCCGCAAGGGCTTCCACAAAACCAAGGGTTTCCGTCGCTCGTTGACGACGCTCCAAATCACCGCCATTGCCGGTTGAACCGCTAACCACTCACCCTACCCACTTCCATGGCCCATAAAAAAGGACAAGGCTCCGTCAAGAACGGTCGCGATTCCCGCAGCAAGCGCCTCGGCGTGAAAAAATTCGGCAGCCAAGCCGTGATTGCCGGAAACATCATCATCCGCCAGCGCGGCACCAAGGTCCATCCGGGCTTGGGCGTCGGTTGTGGTAAGGACCACACACTCTTCGCGCTCGTCGATGGCCGTGTATTCTTCGACAAGGAAGGCCGCCGCGTGAACGTCATCCCGCCAGCCCCGGCTGCGGTCGCTGCGAACTGAGATTTTCAAATTCACTGAAAAGGCCGCTTCCTCACGGGAAGCGGCCTTTTTTGTGGCGACCAAGTCAGGACTCGTGAAACGATTAATAAAACTCCGCATTCTTGGCCTGTGCTTGATCCCGTTGTTAGTCAGCATTTCCTCCTGCCGCCGTGAGCGTGAATCGGCGCCACCCAGAGCCACCGTAGTTCAAAATGATGGTGCGCTGGAGTTGAAACTGATGAGTTTCAACATCCGCTATGAAAATCCCGAGGATCTGGCATCGCGCTCGTGGTCGCAGCGGGTGATCGGCGCGGTGAAAATGATCCGTCGCGAAAAGCCGGACATCATCGGCGTGCAGGAAGCGCTCCACGGGCAAGCCGCAGATTTATGGGCCTCGCTGCCGGACTATGAGTTTTTCG
Source organism: Akkermansiaceae bacterium (assembly GCA_043729385.1). GTDB lineage: Bacteria > Verrucomicrobiota > Verrucomicrobiia > Verrucomicrobiales > Akkermansiaceae > Luteolibacter. The sequence continues at coordinate 36,826 of JAYTLO010000069.1, read as the reverse complement.
GCAATGGTCGGGACGATGGTCTCCGTGCCGGCGAGTATTCCGGGATTTTCTATCAGCGCGACCGCTTCCAAGCAGATCCGGCGGACTGCGGCACGTTTTGGTTATCCGACGCGCCAGAGCAAGTCGGCTCGAGGACTTGGGGCAATAACATCCCGCGAGTGGTGACGTGGTTGCGACTGATAGATCGTGCGACTGGGCGCGGGCTCTATGTTTATAACACTCACTGGGATCACAAGAACCAGCCGTCCCGCGAGCGGGCGGCCTTGTTGATCGCGCAACGGATCGACGCACGCAAGCACGCTGCCGAGCCGGTCGCTCTGATAGGTGATTTCAACGCAATCGAGACCAATCCCGGGCTGATCTACCTGCGGGGCGAGCAAGCAACAGTCGGCGGCACCGAACAACTCTGGGCGAATGGCCTGCTAGACACCTATCAGACACGGCATCCTGCCGAGAAAAGCCGTCGAACGCTGCATTTCTGGACGGATAGCCGCGAGGGTTTGCTCAAAGTGGACCACATCCTCGTCAGTCGCGGCACACGGGTCGAGGACGCAGAGATAGTTTCACGCGACCAACCGATGGTGTCGGATCATTTCCCGGTCACGGCACGAGTGCTATTTCCGCTAACGAAATAAGCGGGCGTTAGATGAGTCCTTGCTCGCGCAATTCCTCTTCCACATCGTTATAAGCAGGTGCCACGATTCCTGCATCTCGGATTCGCTGGATCTTGCGGCGGACGCCGAATTTGCTCTTTGGGCCAGTCACCAATCCGGTCACGCCACCGACGACGAACGGCAGCAACGCCGCGATTCCCAAGGCACCCAGGCCGATGCCCACCCCGCGGCGGGCACCACGGTGCATCATATCGCCAAGCAGCAAACCCGCCGCCGCGCCTAGCAGCGCGGGCGCAGTGAGTGCGCTGGTTTCAATCCATGCCGGAGTCGTTTCGGAGTACTCATCTGCCATGCGCGAGGCTTATGCGTTTCCCTTCCTAACGACAACCCCGGAAAATGAAAATGTGAAGTTTCCCGCTTTTCCATCGTGATGAATTGGGTGAGTCTCGCCCGCAATGCCAGCCCTTGAAAACACCTACGCCTTGATTCTCGCCGGTGGATCCGGCACCCGCTTCTGGCCACTCAGCCGCAATTCCAAGCCCAAGCAGCTCCTCGACCTTTTCGGGACCGGGACGCTTCTTGAACAAACGATCCAGCGCCTCGTCGGATTGGTTCCTTTTGGAAACATCCTCATCCTCACCAATGACCTGCAAGTGGATGCCGTTCGCGCCCTTGCCACCATGCTCCCGCCGGAAAATATCTTCGCCGAGCCTGCGAAACGCGACACCGCGCCCGCTGTCGCCCTCGGCATCGGCCTCGTCGCTGCCCGTAATCCAGACGCCGTCATGATGGTCCTTCCGTCGGACCAACTCATCCAAGACACCGCCGCCTATCAGGCCGTCATGCGCGATGCTCTCGCCACGGCGGAGAGATCTAACGGCCTCGTCACCATCGGCATCCGCCCCACCTGGGCCTGCCCTTCTTATGGTTATATTGAGCGCGGTGAGCACGCCTCCATCGACGGTCTCCGTTGTGAAAATCCAGCCGTCGAAGTGAAGCGCTTCCGGGAAAAGCCCGACCCTGCACTCGCCGCAGAATTCCTCGCCGACGGAAATTTCTCCTGGAACGCCGGCATGTTTGTCTGGTCGCTGCCCATCGTCATTGAGCAGCTTGCCACTCACGCTCCGGAGCTTGCTGGATTTGTGAGCGAACTCCGCCACTCCACGGACCTCGCCGCCACCGTCGCCGCCCAATTTCCTAAACTCACGCCGATCTCCATCGACTACGCCCTCATGGAAAATGCCGACCGCGTCCTCAACATCGAAGCTACATTCGATTGGGACGACGTCGGCTCCTGGCTCTCTATCGCCAAGTATCTCGAAGTCTATGGCGAAGATAACCGTGCCAACGAGCCGATCACTGAACTCGACTCACAAAACAACATTGTCTTCAACGCCCGCCCCGGCACCCGCATCGCGTTGTTAGGCGTGGATGATTTAATCATTGTGCAAACTCCCGACGCCTTGCTCATCGCCAACCGCCATCAGGCCGATGCGATTAAGAAGCTATCTGACATACTCCCCGTCGAACTGCTTTGAAGAGGTTGAGAGTTGAGGGTTGATAGTTGATGGTAAGAGAAAAGACTCTGCTTCAATCACCTTACTCCACCATTGGAAATCTCCGTTTCTAATCCGAACTCTTCCTATCAACTATCAACACTCAACTATCAACTTCCCCACACCCCGCGCTTGGCATCGACCATGGCGATGCCCGCATCGGCATCGCCGCCACCGATGATTTCGGCATCCTCGCGCATCCGGTCGAAACCATCGATGTGAGCAAGTCCGACGCCATCGAGCGCATCGGCCGGTTAACAGAAATCCGCAAAATCAACACCCTCGTCGTCGGCCTCCCGCTCCGCATGGATGGCAGCGAAGGCAGTTCCGCCGCCAAGGTCCGCGCCTTTGCTGTTCAGCTTCGCGAACGCCTCCCCACCATCCCAATTGTCTTCGTTGATGAAACTCTAACAACCGCCACTGCTGCCGCCAAACTCCAAGAAGCTGGCCGCAATGCGAAGCAGCAAAAGTCAATCATTGACCAAGCCGCCGCGGTAGAAATCCTCAATCTGTGGATGGAGGAATAGGGAGTGGGGACATTCCTGTCCCAACGCCATGGACTGCTCCGACATGTCGGCCATTGGGAAAGCGGGGACATGTCCCGCGCAGTCCGAAAGAAGCTTGTCGCCATGCGGTGCGGCTTTATCCTGTGGCCATGACCGAAGGAATTTCAATCGACCCTGCTGTGTGCCACGGCAAGCCGGTGATCAAAGGAACTCGCTTCCTCGTTTCGACGATTCTAGGGGCTATGGCCGGAGGAGACTCACGCGAAATGATTTCAGAAGATTATGAGATCACGCGGGAGCAGATCTCGGCGGCACTCCAATTCGCGAGCGAGATGGCTGACCTGCAAGTTTCAGCTTACGAAGCGGTGGTATGAATTTTCTGTTTGATGAGAACTTTCCGAAATCCGAACGCGCGGTTTTGGAGCGTTGGGGCCATGAGGTTTTTGATTTCCGCCGATTAGGAATTATTGGATCTCCAGATGAGGCGATCATGAGGATTGCTTTCGAAAATGCTGCGGCAGTTCTGACAACAGATCGCGACTACTTTCATACTTTGGGACGGCGGTATCCGAATCACTATGGAACTGTGGTGATTGCGCTCAGACAACCTAACCGACATTCGATCGTCAGTCGCCTCGAGTGGTTTCTTGAGCACATTGATGCTGAGTGGATCGAAAGTAGAACCTTCCAACTGCGTGATAGGAGGTGGATGGTATATCCGCCTTTAAATGACTTTCCCCCATGCGCCTGAAACTCACCATCGCCTTCGACGGTCGTCCCTATAACGGTTGGCAATCCCAAGCTTGCGGCAACACCGTGCAGGACCACATCGTCCGCGCTCTGGAGGAAGTTGCGAAACAACCGCTGCGGCTTCATGGCTCGGGCCGGACCGATACTGGCGTACATGCCCTTGCGCAGATTGCTCATTTCGATGCGCCGCCGGAGATCTCGATGAATCCATTCAACTGGGTGCCCGCACTCAATTGCAAGCTCCCAGCCACCATCCGCATCATGGCCTGCGAGGAAGTCCCAGCAGATTTCCATAGCCGCTTTTCCGCCATCGGGAAAATCTATCATTTCGACCTTTGTACCGATCCCATCTTGCCGCCATTGAAGGCTGGGCTCGCTTGGCATCTTCCGCGCCAGCTCGATGCGGATGTGCTATGGGAAGCACTTTCGCATTACATTGGCCGTCACGACTTCCATGCCTTCGCCGCTTATCGCGGTAACGAAACACCCGACATCGACTGGTGCAGGACAATCGAGTCAGTCGAACTAACAACTCTCCAAGACGGCTACCAAATTACTTATCATGGGGATGGCTTTCTCTACAAAATGGTCCGCCTCCTAACCGGTGGTGCGGTCCACGCCGCGCAAGGAAGAATCCGCCTCGACGACTTCGCCGCGCTGCTAGATCAACCAACGGGACTGCCCCATGGAAAATCCCCACTCTGCGCCCCGGCGGATGGCTTGTTTTTGCAAAAGGTGATTTATCCGTGACGAAACCGTCACCCGTTCCAAGCCGTCGGAAACGTTTGGATATGTTGAGTTTCTCTGCGGTTCTAACCACTGCGGCAACTTATGAAAATCGACATCGTTACGGATACTTTCGCGCCGGATGTGAATGGGGTGGCCATGACTCTGGGTCGCCTAACCGATGGATTGAAGCAACGTGGACATCGACTGCATGTCATCCACACCGGGGAGTTTGCCAAACCGGGTGAGACCTGTTCCGCGTCGGTGCCGCTGCCAGGTTATAAGGAAGTGCGGGTCGGCCTGCCGGAGCCATTCAAGTTGCGGGCGCGGTGGATTAGGAATCGACCGGATGCGATCTACGTCGCCACTGAGAGTCCGTTAGGGAAATCCGCGCTCAAGGCGGCGAATGTGTTAGGCATACCCGTGGCGAGTGGGTTTCATACAAATTTTCATCAATACATGGAGCAATACAAGATGGGCGGATTGCAACCTGTGGCAATGGCCTATCTGCGACGCTTTCACCAACGCGCCAATTGCACGCTCACTCCCTCGCAGGATGTGGTGGATAAGCTGCTAGCCGAGGGCTTTACCAATGTCCATGTCCTCGGGCGTGGCGTGGACACGGAGTTATATGCTCCGGGAAAGCGCTGCGAAGCGCTGCGCGCGGCATGGGGTGCGCGTCCCGGTGTCCCGGTGGCGGTGATCGTCGGTCGGGTGGCGGCTGAGAAGAATTTCGAGCTGGCGATGTTAGCCTTCGAACAAATGCGCCAAGCGGTGCCTGATATGCAATGCGTGGTCGTCGGCGACGGCCCGTTGCGGGAGAAACTGGCGGATAAATACACCTGGGTTCACTTTGCAGGTGTGCAACTCGGCGAGGATCTAGCAAAGCATTATGCATCTGCCGACGTGTTGTTATTCCCCAGTGAAACAGAGACGTTCGGCAACGTCCTGCTAGAGTCGATGGCCAGTGGCCTCGTCACCGTGAGTTATGATTACGCCGCCGCTGCGCGCCATGTGCGGTCCGGTGAAAACGGCTTGAAGGCGGAGAAAGGCGATACCGCTGCATTTTTAAAACACGCGATTGCCGCGCTCTCGATCCGGTCCAACCATGATCTGCGACTCGCGGCCCGCGAAGTCGCGGAAACGCTAGGCTGGGAGCAAGTGGTCAAGGAGTTCGAGTTCCGGTTAGCGACCATCGCCGGAATAGAAACACCCACCGCCCCCGTCACAATCACCAAGCGTCCGAAGTATGCCTGCAAGACCGTGATTCTATCAGATGTGCATTTGGGTACGCCTGATAGCAAGGCGGACGAGGTGGTGGAGTTTCTCAAGCATCTCCGTTGTGAAAAGTTAATCCTCAACGGTGATATCATCGACGGCTGGGCTTTGCGCCGTGGCGGAAAATGGAGCAGCCGCCACAGCCGGTTCATTCGCAAGGTGCTCAAGATGACGGAAAAGGATGACACCGAAGTCATCTATCTGCGGGGAAATCACGATGAGATTCTGGAACGCTTCTTGCCGCTTTCCTTTGGCAAAATTAAATTCACCAAGGAGCACATCCACACCACCGAGGCGGGAAAACGATATCTCGTCGTCCATGGCGACGGCTTCGACAGTGTCTCCACCAATCACCGGTGGATCGCCTCGCTCGGTGCGGTCGGTTATGACTATTTACTGAAGGTGAACCGCATCTATAACCTCTGGAGATCGTGGCGCGGTAAGGAGTATTTCTCCCTCAGCAAGAGAGTGAAGGCTCGAGTAAACTCTGCTGTTAGCTTTGTGGACCGGTATGAGGAGCTGCTTCAGGATCTCGCCCGCCATAAGAAGTGCGATGGTATCATCTGCGGCCACATTCATACCCCGGAGGATAAACAGGTCGGGGAAATTCATTACCTAAACTCCGGCGACTGGGTCGAAAGTTTAACAGCCATCATTGAGCACAATGATGGGCGGATGGAACTCGTCCATTATGAGGAGTTCATCAAATCACTTGCTCCAGATCATTCGGTCGATTCGGTGCGAAATACTAAAGTTGCCGTTGATTCACTTGTGCCGCTGCGGTGAGGGAGGAGCGCTTTCGGGCGAAATGAATTCCGCGGTCCATGGTGGATGATGCGCCGTAGGAGAGAAAACCTTTGCGCCTTTCCGTGATCTTTGCAAATTTGCCGGGCTTTGCACCTTAGCCAAACCAGACGGCCACGCGCCTTGATATGAGTCTTTCCGAAATCAGCATCCGTCGGCCTGTGCTTGCGATCGTGATGTCGCTGATCATCGTGTTGTTTGGTCTAACGGGCTTCTATTTCCTCGGCGTGCGCGAGTATCCGGCAGTGGACCCGCCAATTGTTACGGTTTCTACGACCTACCCAGGGGCGAATCCTGATGTGGTGGCCTCGCAGATCACCGAGCCGCTGGAGCAAGTCATTAACGGCATCGCCGGCATCCGCACGCTCAGCTCGGAGTCGCGGCAGGAGCGCAGCATCATCACCGTCGAGTTCACGCTTGATTCGGATTTAGACACGGCGGCAAACGACGTGCGCGACCGAGTGGCGCGAGCGGCGCGGAGCTTACCGGTGGACGCGAATCCATCGGTGGTGGAAAAGGCCGACGCGAATTCCTCGCCGATCCTTTTCCTATCACTCACCAGCGACAAGCGCGCCGTTCTCGACGTCAGCGATTTCGCGGACCGGGTCGTGCGCGAGCGGATGGAAACGATCCCCGGCGTGTCGTCGGTTAGGATTTTCGGCGAGCGACGCTATGCCATGCGGCTGTGGATGGACCCGGTGAAACTCGCCGTTCACGGCCTGACGCCGACGGACGTGCAAACGGCGTTAGATTCACAAAACGTCGATCTTCCCAGCGGTCGGCTCGAAGGGGCGACGAATGAACTTTCCCTGCGCACGCTTGGCAGGCTATCCACGCCGGAGGAATTCGAGAACCTCATTATCAAGCGTGAGAACGGCCGTCAGATCCTGTTCGGCGACATCGGCAACGCCGAACTTGGCCCGGAAAATTTACGCACCGGCTTCAAGAACGACCGCCTCTATCGCATCGGCGTGGCGATCATCCCGCAACCTAACACCAATGCCATTGCCATCGCCGATGAGTTCCACCGCCGCTTCGAGCAGGTGAAAAAGGAACTGCCGCCGGACATCACTGCGGAGATTGGCTATGACTTCACGCGCTTCGTTAGACGCTCGGTGGCGGAGGTGGAGGAGACGCTGGTGATCGCCTTCGGGCTGGTGGCACTGATCATTTTCCTGTTCCTGCGCGACTGGCGCTCGACAATCATTCCGGTGATCGCCATTCCAGTTAGTATCATCTCCGGTTTCTTTATTATGTATCTCGCCGGGTTCTCGATCAACGTACTAACCTTGGTGGCGATCGTGCTATCCATAGGTTTAGTCTGCGATGATGCGATCGTGGTGCTGGAAAACATTTACTCGAAAATCGAGGAAGGCATGTCGCCGCTGGATGCCGCGCTTAAAGGCTCGCGAGAAATATACTTCGCAGTGATTTCCACCACCTTCGCGCTGGCGGCGGTGTTCCTGCCGCTCATTTTCCTGTCCGGGCTAACAGGGTGCTTGTTCCGGGAGTTCGGCATCACGCTGGCGGGATGCGTGCTCATTTCCGCGTTCGTGGCGCTCACCTTGTCGCCGATGATGTGCCGGTTTCTCCTGAAGAAACATGGCGACCGGCCAAACTTTTTCTACCGCACCACCGAGCCGTTTTTCCGAATGATCACTAACGGTTACCGAGCCTGTCTGGCCCCGGTCCTGCGTTTGCGGTGGCTGGCGCTGCCGCTCTTGCTGATCAACGGAGCACTCATCGCATGGTTAGTCACGGTGATTCCACGTGAGCTCGCGCCGTTAGAAGACCGTGAGAATATCCGCGTCAACATCACTGCCCCGGAAGGAGCTAGCTTCGAATACACCGAGAGCTGGATGGATAAGATCTCGATCTATGTGGATGAAAATGTGCCGGAAGCATATCGCTCCTTCACCATCCTCGGTGGCGGCGGCGGAAACTCGGAAGCGAATGCGGCGACCCAGAATATTTATTTGAAAACTCCGGCGGAGCGGACTCGCACGCAGGATCAAATTGCGGAACAGCTTACCAAAGACATGCAGGACTTCACCGGCGTGCGGGCCGTCGTCGCGCAGCCGCCGACCATCGGCGACCGGCGCGCCGGGCAACCGCTGTCATTCGTCCTCCAAGCTCCGAATTTCGAATCGCTCGTCAAGGTGCTGCCTGATTTTCTTGTAGAAGCTAACAAAAGCCCGGTCCTCCGCCAGCTCGATGCAAACTTGAAAGTGAACCGCCCGGAAGGGATCATTTCGATTGATCGGAAAAAGGCCGCAGAGCTGGGAATCTCGGTGGAGGAGATCGGCAAGACCGTGGAATTTGCATACTCCGGGCGGCGGTTCGGCTACTTCCTCAAGAACGGTAAACAATACCAAGTGATCGCGCAGATGCGCCGCCAAGACCGCAACGATCCGGGCGATCTAAAGAAGTTGTTCGTTAAAACTGCAGCGGGGACGATGGTGTCGTTGGATAACCTCGTGAGCTTTTCCGAGTCCGCCAGTCCAGCGGCGATTTTCCGATTTAACCGCGCCGTTTCTGCGACCATCCAAGGCACGCCCGCGCCGGGCTACACGCTGGGCGATGGAATCGCGGAACTCGACCGCGTCGCGAAGAAAGTCCTGCCGGAAAATTTCCGCACGTCTCTATCAGGACAATCACGCGATTTCGCGGAGAGTTCCTCCTCACTGTTGTTTGCCTTCGTGCTGGCGCTGCTAATTATCTATCTGGTGTTAGCCGCGCAGTTCGAGAGCTTCCGAGATCCGTTTATCATTATTCTAACGGTCCCTCTGTCGGTCGCCGGTGCGTTGCTATCCCTGCACCTCACGGGTCAGACACTCAACGTATTCAGCCAGATCGGGATCATCATGCTCATCGGCATCGTGACCAAGAACGGCATCCTCATCGTTGAGTTTGCCAACCAGCGGAAAGAGGCGGGACTCACGAAAATCGAGGCGGTGTTAGAAGCGTCAATCTCGCGCTTCCGGCCGATCTTGATGACCAGCTTGGCGACGATCTTCGGCATCCTGCCGATCGCGCTATCGCTGGGATCTTCGGGTGGCTCGCGCCAGTCGTTAGGCATCGCGGTGGTCGGCGGGTTAATATTTTCCGGCCTGCTGACGCTCTTCGTGGTGCCCGCCGTTTACGCAATCTTCTCGCGGGCGGCGGTGAAGCATTTGTAGTGAGTCACAAAGGCAAATCGTAGCTGCGGCCACCGACGCCTTCATACCAGCGGAGGTAGGCGAGGTTGACCATGGAGTAGCCGCCGGGCGTTGGGTAGTTGCCGGTGAAATACCAGTCGCCGCAGGGACCCTTGATCGAGGCATGGAGGTTCTCGATATTTTGAAATATCACCTGCACCTCGCCATGCCATTCGATGCCTTCTGGATAAACCATGCGGCTAACTTCTGCGGAAACTTCCTCGTCGGTGAATGCCTCGTAAACCGCTTGGACGCGGTTGCGGCGCTCATGGGCGGGGAGTTTTAGCTCGTTCTGGCAGTCATCATAAATCCGGTCTAGCAGCGACTGGCGACCGGCGCGGCGATGCAAATTCACCGCGGCTTGAAAGGCGATGAACTTGCCGAGTTCTGACATATCGATGCCATAACAGTCGGGATAACGAATCTGCGGCGCAGTGGAACAAACGACGATCTTAGACGGCTTGGTGCGGGCGAGAATCTTGAGGATGGATTGCTTCAAGGTGGTGCCGCGGACGATCGAGTCGTCTAACACGACGAGGTAATCGCCCGGTTTCACGACGCCGTAAGAGATGTCATAAACGTGCGACACCATTTGATCGCGGCTCTTCTCTTGCGAGATGAAGGTCCTCATCTTGATGTCCTTGTGCGCGACTTTTTCGCCACGCGGCCAGTTGCGGAGGATAAGGTCATCCACCAGCTCGGGTGTTAGCGTGCCTTCGTCGGCGGCTTGGAGAATCGAAGCTCGCACTTCTTGGCGGCGATAGAGGCGGAGGCCGTCCATCAGGCCGTAGTAGGCGGTTTCTGCGGTGTTAGGGATGAAGGAAAAAATGGTTTTATCAAACGCGCCGTCAATGGACTCGACGACCTGCGAGACGAGTGCGGCTCCCATCGCTTTCCGCTCGCGGTAAATTTGTGGGTCATTTCCCCGCGAGAAATAAATTTTTTCAAACGAGCAAGGCGTGAACTTCTGCGGCGGCGCGAAGGCTGAGTCCAAGATCGTCCCGTCCGACTTGATGGTGATCATCGAGCCTGGGTCCACGGCTTTGACTTGGCTGGTGTCTGCTTCGAAAACCGTCATCAGCGGCACTCGCTCGGAGGCGAAGGCGATGACTTCATCGGTCACTAACATGTGGCACGGCCGGATCCCGCGCGGGTCGCGCATCACGAACATGTCGCCATTGCCGATGACGCCGCAGATCGCGTAGCCACCGTCCCAGGCGGCGGCGGACTGGGCGACGAGCTTGGGCACATCGAGCGCGGCGGAGATTCTAGCAGGCATTTCCCCACCGGGCACGCCTTCGTCGCGGAGGTGGCGGTAGAGGTCGGTGTGCGCCTCGTCGAGGTGGTAGCCGATTTCCTCTAACACCGTCTGGGTGTCGGTGCCGAAAACCGGGTGCTGGCCGCGGCTGATGAGCACTTCATTGAGCTCGGCAGCGTTGGTCATGTTGAAATTTCCCATCACCATCAAGGTACGGGTGGGCCAATTGCTGCGGCGGAGATAAGGATGGCAGCAGCCGACATCGAACTCGCCAGAAGTACCGTAGCGAAGATGGCCGATCAGGATTTCTCCGCCGAAATCAAAGTGCTTTTTGACGCTCTCCGGATCTTTGTGATCCATGATGCCCTTGCGCGACATTTTGAAAAAATCTTTGATTTCCTTGCGGAAAATCTCGGCAAGCGCGTCCTTTTCAATCCCGCGGCGGCGGTTGACGTAGGGCTGGCCGATGGGCATGTCAATTTTCACACAGCCGATCCCGGTGCCGTCCTGACCGCGGTTGTGCTGCTTTTCCATCAGCAGAAATAGCTTGTTCAGTCCCCAAAGGCAGGTGCCGTAGCGATCGTAATAGTAGGCTAACGGTTTACGGAGTCGCACAGCGGCGATCCCGCATTCGTGGGTGAGGAAGTCGCTCATTCGTGGGGAAATTCTACGGTCACTCGCCGATAACGCAAACGCGGACACCCTCTTCGGGAACCATCCGGCCAAGGACGCTGCCGCCGTCGCCCGCTTTCAGCGCGGCTTCCACGTCAGTTTCCGCGACGATGGCGACCCAGCCGATGCCCATATTAAAGGTGTGGAAGCGGTCGTCCGCATCGACGTGGGAGAGGAGTTTCTCGATGCCGGGAAGGTTCCACTTCGGGATTTCCAGATCGGCACCCATGCCTCGAAACAGGCGTTCCAGATTCTCTGGAAGTCCGCCACCGGTGATGTGGGACATGGCTTTGGGCTTCACCCCAGATTTTTTCAAATCGCGGGTAACATCGTGATAAAGGCGGGTGGGTTTCAGCCAAGCGTGGAGTTCTTCGCCGGTGACTTCGCCAGGAAATTCGTTGAGCACGCGGCGGACGAGCGACCAGCCATTGGCGTGAATGCTGTCTGATGCATAGCCGATGAGCACATCGCCGACGGCCACGGTGGTGGGGTCGATGAGGTCTGGCTTTTCCGCGCAGCCGATGCAAAAACCGGAAAGCTCGATGACGTCCACGGGGACGATCCCCGGCATTTCGGCGGTCTCGCCGCCGGCGAGGATGCAGTCGCAGGCTTCGAGATAGTCGGCCATGCCGGAAATGAGGCGCGTGATTTTCTCCTCATGAAGGGCTGCGATGCCGATGTAATCGAGGAACAGCAGGGGATCGCCGCCGGTGGTCAGGATGTCATTCACACTCATGGCGACGAGATCCTTGCCAGCCGTTTCAAGCAAATCGTGCTCCAGTAGCAGCTCCAGCTTGGTTCCCACGCCGTCGCAGCCGGTCATCATCACTGGCTCCTTGTAGCTGCTCAGATCGTAGCACGCTGCAAAAAGCCCGAAGGCTCCCCACAGTTTGCGCGTCTGCTGGGTTCTGCGCACATGAGTGCCGATGTCGCCCACGAGTGCGGCCGCTTTTCGCGTGTCCACTCCTGCTTGTTGGTAAGTTAGCTTGCCCGCCATATTCCGTTGCGGGGAGTTCTACCCACCACCCACTTGCCGTCACGAAGAAAAAACCAGTGTTTTTTCTGAGTCTCAGAAGTCCTTGAAAATCAATGATTTCGCGGGGTTTTGAAGCGTCGCAAACCGGTTCTTTTTAAAAAATGACACTGTTGCACTGAAAATGTTCAAAAAAAGATTGCCAGCCCATCAAGATTATCATAATTCTCAAACAGGTTAGCGATACGGACTTCTAAGACATCTTGACAACCCGCCGCGCTTACTTAGAACCGCCTTGAAATCGAAAATCAAAACGATGATCAAAACCACTCCTTCCATCCGTCTCGACCGAGGTCTTGAGATCGGCTACGACCGTCCGCTGGCGTGCTTCGGACAAGAAGTCGAGCTAGCTGGTGGTACTCATTTCCTGCTCGCTCGGAATGGCCGCGGCAAGACGACTCTCCTCCGCACACTCGCTGGCACGCAGAAGCCAGTTGCGGGAAATTTCCGGGTTGAGGGATTTGTCCAGTATGTCCCTGAAGATCTCCGCTTCGATCCTAACATCACACCGGCCATGGTTTTCCGGATGCTCCTTCCCAAGGCGCGTTTGAACGATGCACTCAAACTCGCGGGCAACATCGAGCTGGATATCAAGAAGCCCTACGGTCGCCTTTCCACCGGCAATCGTCGCAAGACCAGCCTGATCATGGCCGAGTTTTCAGTGAAGCCGGATACCGGAAACATTCTTCTGCTCGACGAGCCATTCAGCGGACTCGACGCCTTCGCCCGCCAAGCCTTCGAGGAAATCTGGAAGGAATCTTCTGCAAACGTGCTGCGCCTCGTGAGCTGCCATCCGGATTATGATTCCATGGAAATGCCCAGTGCTTTGATGATCGAAGGCAAGAACGCCCGTCATTTCAGCGGCAGCGACCAAACCTGGAGCGGCCTCAAGAACTTAATGAACTAACTGAGACCATGCGCCTCTTCCGACTAACCCTAGCAACGATTTTCCAGCGCAAAGCGTGGGCGATTTGTGCCCTTGCGGTGATTGTCCTGCCGTTTGCATTACCGCTGCTTTCCAGCGCCACAGAGAAGCCGATCCTCGTCCAGCCAGCAAGAATCCTCGCTGCTTGGGGCACGCTTTGGACCTGCACCTTGCTCTGGGGCTTATTCACCGCCGCCAAGGAGGGTGAAACCAATGCTAAAACCGGCGTCGGCGAGTATTTCCAAACCACCGGAGTTTCCGCCACCCGCCAGTTGTTTGAAATCTGGCTTGCCGTGTTCTGCTTTATTGCACCGCTCGCCATCATTACCGCCGCGGTTTGTCAGTTCTCCGCCGCGCCGACGAATGCGCTCGAACGCTCCATGTGGTGGGTTTTAAACCTCCAATACACCGCGCTCTTCTTGCTGGTCGTGGCACCCTTGCTGGCCTTGGCAACCGCGCTGGCCTCACGCTTCGGCGGTATCACCGGCTTCACCATTACTTTATTCATTACCATCTATGGACTCTACGGCGTCGGTTACCTCGAAAGTATGCTAAAGGTGGATGAGAATCCGATCCTACAAGGCCTCTGGGTTTACTCGCCTCACTATAGCTTCGCGGATCTTACGCAACGCCTGCTTTTCAAATCTGGAGCACTGCCGACTGCGGCATTTTGGAATATGACACTCTACTTCGCAGGCATCCTCGCGGTTTACGTGGGACTCTCCCGCCTCTGCTTTCGCACGAAACTCTCTGCCTGATTCTACAAAGTCTTTTAACGCCTAACATTTCATCAAATGACACGCATCCACACTCACACCATTTCCCTCGGCCTGATTGGCAGTGGCGTAATCGCGTGGGCGTTTGCCGGGCGTCCGTTGACTGCGGCTCATGATTTGAAAGTACCATTAAATCCGATGGGCATCAATGGTGGTCCTTATGGCGAGGTGCTTGCGATGGCGATGCAAGGTCCGATCAATACCTATTCCGAAATTGGAATCAGTGGCCAAGCCCACAATCATGCCGAAGGCGAGAAATGCGAGCGCCATGATGACCACGCAGCGAGTGCAAAATCCACTCCTGCACCAAAGCGCACTTTCCAACAATTCCTAGTCTCACTGGAAAAGGCGGCTGAAGCTCGCACCAATCCATACAGCGCGGGCGAGGCTCTTAAGCGCCACCTACGGCGCCAGGCCGAAGATAAGCTCCGCTTCGCCTACAAGCTCGATCCAGCCCATTACGGGAATTACAACGCCCTCCACTTTTTCCTCACCGAGCCAGCCGTTAGCACTCGTCCTCAACTCACTCGTGCGGCCGCGAAGCTCGCCGAGGACACCATTCAATATTCTCTCAAGCAGGAAAACGATCCCCGCGCGGCCCTCACTGCCGCCGCCGCTGCGACTAACATTCTTCAACTGATGTTCGAAGATCACAAGAGCGAGGCCCCCAAGTTTACCACGCAGCAGATGCGTCAATTCCTAAACGTCCTCGACTACAGTCTCGCTCGCTATGAGACCATTGCCAAGCAGTGGGACGAATCCAAGAACTGGGAGCTTCTCTCGCCACAACGCATTACCGAGTGCGACGAGCGCTTTCAGTTTATTTGTAAAATCCGCCATGCCTCCGAGCAAACCATCGTTCGCTTCGAGCAAAAGGTGCAGGCACAAGCCAGCAACTGAAGTTTTATATCTTAATCATTAGTCCCATGTCCGTCTTCACCGCCACTCTAGAACCACCACCGCTTCCGGGTCATGCCCCGGCAGCCGCGCCGGTGCGTTTCGCGGCGGGCATGAAAGGCACGGATCTGCTAGGTATCATCTTCCGCGTCTGCCGCGAGCTACGTGTTTCAGATATCCAGATGCGTGCCGAGCGGCCAGTCTATATCCATACGAATAAAGGTATGGAGAAACTCGACTTCCTCGGGATTCTCTCTGCTGGAAACATGAATGAGATCCTCAAGGAACTCATCACGAACCGCGAAAGCGGCAGTCATGGATTTGGCCAGGACAAAGGTCTCGAAATGCGCGTCGATGAAAAAATCCGCCTTGCGATCGCGACTTTTTCCGAAACCCGCGTCGCGGACTTCTCCTGCGACGGTATCCCGATGGGCGATAGCGGCGAGCGCTCTGGACGCTTGCGGATCCAGGCGCACCTAAGTTCATCCGGTCTCGGCGTCACTTGCCGGATTCTCAATGATTTCATTCCCGAGCTTGAGTCGTTAGGGATTGATACAGACACCACCGACACCCTCCGCCACGGAGTTCTCAAGCGTGCCGGTCTTTGCCTAGTGACCGGTCCCACCGGTTCGGGTAAATCCACCACTCTGGCATCTCTCATCGACTGGGCGCGTCGCAATCATCCCAAGCACATCGTCACGGTGGAAGATCCCATCGAGTATCAATATCCCGATGATATGGATGATCCGGACTATCCTGGCCACAGGATTCCATCGCCAAGTATTGTTACCCAACAAGAAGTCGGCCGGGATGTGCATTCCTATCGCCAAGGACTCAAGGACGTGTTGCGGAAAGCACCCCATATCATTCTGCTAGGTGAGATCCGTGATCGCGACGCGATGGAGACTTGTATGGAAGCTGCGCAAACCGGTCACTTGGTGCTCTCCACCTTGCACACCACCGGAGCAGTCAAGACCATTGGCCGGATCCTCGAGTTATACCCGAAAGATAGCCACACCGCCGTTCTCAGCCGCCTTGCGGAAATTCTGATCTTCATCCACTCGCAAGGACTTCTCAATGGAGTCGAAAAGCGTGTGCTTACTTACGAATTCCTCCAGAACAACGACGACGCCGTTTCAAGTGCCATTGCTAACTATGACGGCGGCGCCCGCTCACTCGAAGATGTCATCCGCCGCGCTGGCAACATCGAGTGGGACACCAATCTCCGCCGCCTACTCAATAAAGGCGTGATCACTCATGAAACCTTCGAGAACGTTAAAATGAATAAGAATGATGATGGAGAATAGAGTTTGAAGTTATATATTAAAAATCAAAAAAACTTAACTTTATTCTTGCCATATCTCTAGCACTTTTCTAATAACTATTAACTTCTAACTCTGTTCTATACCAACCCCTTTCCGAGACCGACCGTCCCACGAAGAACTCAGAAACCTTCGAGTCCCACGGCGATCTCAATCCGACAAAACGACAATACAACTGAAAACATAAATAGAAAATAACACACCATGAAACTGACAAACACCCAAGCCATGAAGTCCAAGTCCGGTATGACCCTCCTCGAATTGACGGTCGTCATCCTTGTCTTGCTCTCACTCATCTCGATTCTCTTCATCGGCGCCCGCGCTTGGAAGAAGGGTTCGGACCGTTCCGCTAACATCCTGAACATTCGCAACGTGCAACAAGCCGTGCGCGGACATGGCAACATGCATGGCGTTCTTCAAGGAGCCACAACTCCCACTGCCGTTACCGGTGGTGCCATCGCTGTGGCCGATATTTTCGGTACGGCGGGTGACGGTGTCGGTGGTTACTTGAAACTGCCTAGCTCAGTTGCGACAGTGACCTACACAACCCCGAACCCAACCAACACCCCTCCAGGTGTGCTCTACCTCCTTCCATCCGCTGATGGACTCCCAGGTGCTGAGTATGGTCCGGCCACTGGCTCCACCATCGACTGGTGAACCGCTGTTTGATTGATGTCTAATTCCACGGCTCGCCTGCCTATGGCGGGCGAGCCGTTCTCTTTCCAGTAATTTCGACTCCCGGATCCACTCCCCCAGTCCGCCATGCACTCTCTAACTTTCCAGTCCCTTGGCCACTTTTCAACATCCGGCGTCCCTGAATGTTCTGCAGCAGTTCAGTCAGGCTTGTGCGATCCTGCGCACCACCACCCGCGCCTCCAATCCTGCTTGGTATCAAGACGCGCTTGAGCTGGACTTGCAACTGCACATCCGGACGGATGGCGCAAGCATCGTCACTTTCTATCACGACCGCAAGAAGGCCCACTGGAGCACTGGCCCAGCCTTTAGCGAAGAGGTGCTGCACGACCCGGTGCGGTTGGAGTCTCTAGTCGGCGAAGCACTCCGCTATGCCCGCAAAAGCGGTGCCAGTTCGCTCGGAGTGATTCTGCACATCGCCGATGAATTCGCGACGACCGAGCTGAAGCCGGAACTTAACAATCCTGCAGCGCTTGCTGATCTGCGAGATACCGCGCTTACCGATCCCGGCTCGATTCTTGAAGATTCCTCGATCATGGTTGATCAAGCTTCCTGGCGCGTGCTGCCCTATCCTGCGGCGAACAGTGAGGTTATTGGCACCACCATCACAGTCACGAAGCAATACGCACCGCTCATCGAGACACTGCGTCTAGCTGGAGAAGCTGAGAATTTTCCGGTCATCACCCATGCATTAAGTGCGCCGCTGGTGGCCATCATGGGGCTGAGCCAGTCACTCAGGCCCACGCCCGGCAAGCCCTTCGTGGCCATTCTCCAATACCCTTGGTTCACGGCCTTGGCTTACTTCAATGAATATGCCGATCTGCGCCTGATCCGGACGCTCCAGCACCGCGGCCTACGCCGTCCTTCGAACTTCCGCAATGCTCTCACCACTACCAGTGCCTCGCTGGAATTTGTCGATCCTGACCTGTTCGTGGTCCCTCTGGGTGCGAATGTGGACGCCACCCTTTGCGCGGACTTGAAGCTCGCATTCGCGAGTAGCCGGGTGGAAGTGGTTGAACAAATGGTGATCGAAGGGATTCCGGCCTGGTGCCCCGAACCCGCGATCTCCGTGATGCCGGATGCGGCGGCTCTGGTGGAGTCGGCGAGTCATACGTTCCTGATTCTCCGCGAGGAGAAGTGGTCGCTGCAGGATTTTTTGCCGACCGCCAAGGAAATCGTTGAGATCTATCCCAGCGGCCGGGAAATGAAGTTGCTGCGCGGAGTCCGCCTCGCACGAGTCGGAGTCTTTGCCATTGCAGTTCTTTTTATCGCTTATTTTGGATTCGGGGTGATCGATTTGGTGCGCCGTCCTGAGTGGGCGTTCGATCCCGGACAGGCCCAGGCCGTCCAAGGAAGGCTGGCGAAGCTCACCACCGAACGGCAAAAAGCCGATCACTGGAATAACCTGCTGGATGACCGCTCCAAGGCGTGGGCCACTATGGAATCTCTCTCCCGCATGTTTCCTGAAAACGGAGGTATGTTAGTCAAGACTTACAATCATGCAGCCAAACCCGAGAGCACCCCGGGCAAGGCCAAAGTGGGCTTCGTCAAGGAGTGGAAAATCACCGGCTATGCCCGCGATGAGGCTCTAGAGTACCTCAATACCATCAGCACCCGAGATGGGATCGCTGCGCACTTTAGCGAGATCGCGCTCATTACCGGGAATGCTGCTTACAACCCCGCCGCTGGCAATCGCGACATCGTCGTAAACGTTCGCACTCAGGAAAACGGCAGTTACAAGTCAGTGCCGCCGGAGGATGCCAGCGACTCGGATGAGTCCACCTATCCCTTCACCTTCGACCTATCCATCACCCAACGCTTCGATGCCGCTGATCCACTCGCGATCACCGTGGCCAAAGCACCCTGAGCCATGCATCTCTATCGACAACCCATTGCCTTGTTTGGAATCGTCCTGCCGATCGTCGTTGCGGCGATCGTGGTGGGGATTTGTTTCCTGCTTAAATCGAATATGACCGACTCATTCGAAAACAAACAAACGAAATACAAAGCTTACGAAAAGGCCCGCCTCGCCGGACTTGAAATTGAAACCCAAGTGATCCGCCAGCGCCCGCATCTCGAACATTGGAACTCACTGCTCGCCCAAGAAACGGCCAGCGCAGTGACGATCAATCTGAAGGAAATTTCCGAAGGCCTTCCGACCAAGGAGATTCAGAAGACCGCTTCCGAGCGCCTGCCAGCCAAAGGTGGATTCGGAACTATTTCCGCCCAAGCATCGTCTCAGGTTCGCATGGCCTTCCGCGGAACCTTCCGCACCATGCAGCGGGCCTTCCTTGAATTAGAGACTCGCATGCCGCAACTCCAACTCCAGGAGCTGCGGATTGATCCCAGCACCTCCCAATCCTCGCTCCTCAACTTCCAAGTCACTTACACCGCATGGGAAAACTAACATTCAACCGCGCGGACGTTTCGTCCGTGATCCTTCATCGGCCCTGCCAACTTGTGTTAGGCTTGGTTCTCGTGTCGTCTGCGTTCGCCCAATCGTCCGCGAATTTCGACACCCAAACGATTGCTCCCGCCAGCGGCACTCCAGCGGAAGCGCCAGGCACCAAGCCGACCCCTAGCGCGGTAGCAGCTCCTGCCAGCATGACGGCTTCGCGTAATGTCAGTGCCGCTGAGCTGAAGCCCTATATTGATTCGATCGCCACCGTCTTCCTCATCCGGGGGCGTGCTCGCGACTCTTTCGGTCAGAATCAGGATCCTGACGCCAAACCGGTGATCAAGGCAACCACGCCGCTGGCAGTCCGGCGCTCCGCACCTGCTCAGGCCACACCATTCGCCGACATTGTCCGCTTGCTCGATGTCACCACCATCATGCCAGGAGAAAAACGCTTCCTGATAGGGTCTCGTTCCTTCAAACTGGGAGATGTCATGCCGCTGAATTTTCGGAACAAAGCGATTCACGTCGTGATCACCGAGGTGTCCTCGCGGCAAATCTCATTCCGCAACCGGGATTCCGGTGAGATCGCCGTGCGCAAGCTCGACATGCTCCCGGCAGGAATGAAGGCCGGACTTCCCGGGATTTCTGCTCCCGGTATGGTGCCGGAACTCTCCAATGCGCCGATTGATCTTGAAGCGGCAGACCCCGTATCATCCAACTCCAAAAATTGATCAACCCTATTCCTTATGAAAGTCGCGACCCGTCTAACACTCTCTGTCGTTTTCCTCGCTGTGGGGATGCTCCACGCGCAAACCCCGATTGATCCCTTGATCGAGCCGGTGGCACCTGCGGAAGGGCAAATTCCCGAAATTCCAGCTGCTGGCAATGAGCTTCCCGCAGCCACACCTCCTGTGGACGAACCTTCCGACTTGCCGCCTGCAAGCATTCCATCACCCGCAGAGCCAGGCTCTCAAGCCATCCCCGCCGCCTCAGGTAATCCAAGCGCAGCTGCCCCGTTTGGCCCGCTCGCCGATCAGCAGCAGGAAATGCAAAAATCAGATCAAGGTTTCATCATTAAGGACGCCGCGCTTAATGATATCTTCCAATTCCTCGCCAAGTCCGCGAGTCGCCAGTATTTCCATAACACCAAGATCGCCGGTCCCGAGTATCTAGTCACCGGTCACCTCAACGATGGTAATCCGCTCCAACAGATGGAAGAACTCGCCTTCATGTATGGACTTTCCCTCCATACCAAGGGCAACACCATTTATGCACTCACCCAGGCGCAACTGAGCCAATTGCCGAGCGCGGAGTTCCACTATCAACTCCGCTACCTTCGCCCCACTGATATCGAACAGATCAAGGAGTTGATTAAGCCGATGCTCAGCCCCGGTACCGGCATTGTGAATTTCGAACCGAAGACAAACACTGTTATTATCATCGACTCCGCTCACCGCATTGAGGAAGTCCAAAAACTACTGCATGGCATCGACAAGGTAAAAGGCCAGATCATCGTCGAGACCAAGATTCTACGGATCAACACAACGGCTGCTGAGCGCACTGGCGTGAACTGGGCGAACTCGTTGGGCAAGGATGGCACCTCGATCAGAATCGCAAGAGATCTCAATTCCGTCTTCGGCCTGCCGACTGCCAACAAAGGCTCTGCTGGAAATCTCGTTCTCAGTCCGCTCCAACTCACTGGCGTCCTGCGCGCCCTCGCCGACGGTGGCCTCGCCAGTCAGGTTTCCAATCCGACCCTCATCACCGAGGACAACGAGCAAGCAACCATCTCAATCATTGACCGGATCCCCATCATCACTAGCACCACCACTGCCGGCACTTCGACCTCGCCCACAATCATCACTGACCAAGTCCGTTACAAAATCGATACGGGCGACAAATCCATTGATACCGACCCTGACAAACACCGGGAGATCGGCATCTCCATGGTGATCACTCCGACTCTCCTTCCCGATGGCACCATCCGCATGAAAATGCGCCCGCGTTCGGCACAGATTGTTGATCAAATCATCGGTGCGACGGGTAATAAGTATCCCCGCGTGACTGAGGCGATGCTGGAATCACTCGCCCGAGTGCCTGATGGCTACTCACTCGTCGTCGGTGGTTTTTATGGTGAATCACAAACCAGCGGGAAAACCAAGATTCCGGTTCTCGGAGATATTCCAATGTTAAACTTCTTCTTTAAAAGCAAGGACGCCACCAAAGAGAAGACCAGCTTGGTCTTCGTCGTCACTCCCAAGTCCTATGAACCGTCAAGTGGTCATGCGACTGACGGTGCCAGCCGTCAACTGCGTGCTGCCACCGCTATCGACTGCGACTACAACTGGGTGGACCAAGACAACCCTGGCCCAGCCCACGAACCTAACATGAAGCGGACCATCCGCGGTCTGCAGCCAGCCCAAGCTCCCTACTATCCACGGGCCGATGAACTCGCACCCCGCGCATCCGCCCCGCAGACTTCCACTCAACCTCGCTTCAGCAAGGCTGGGAAACGTTGAGGTGCTATTAGTTAGTGGTTATTGGTTAGAAGTTATTGGAAGCACAAGAACTCGTTTCCCAATAGCTCTCCGTGATAACTTCTAACACTAACGACTAACTTAAAAATACATGCAATCCGCCTCTCCATTCCTGGCCGTTCAGGAGCCCGCCCTCCAACACAAGGGTGGCGACTATTGGGATTTGGCAGAAGTTTGCCTACAACGCACGGCGGGTGCGCTTCATGAAGCCCGGGCAGCTACGCCCGCAGAGGTTTCGCAGGCGATCTCCATCGCCCGCGAGTCCCACGCCGAGGAGCGTCCGTCGGACCTCCTCGAAGTCCTAGCCAGAGTTCAAGGCCATGGTGAAGAGCACCTGAGTGCCGCCATCCTCGAACTTGGCAATAAGGTCGCAGCCACTCTTACGCCCTATGCACCGCTGATTCCCTTTGGTGGCAAGTTGATCGCTCCTTCAGCTTTTTATGATTCCTTCGATCAGATCCATAGGCTTGCAAGAGTCTTGCTCTCGCCAGTGATCTACGCCGAGGACACCGATTCCATCGGCACGGCCTCCGCAAATCCCGTGGCCTCCGCAATTCTAGCAGATGAGATCCGGGCGGTCGTTTACAAGCGCTTCGGCATCCGTCCTTTTGTCACTGTCGCCCGTCTCGATTACGAGAGCTGGACTTTTCTTTCCCGCAAACACTTCGAACTTTAAAGAGTCCTAAAGTCGAAGGTCTAAAAGTCTTAAAGTCAAAAAAACTAAGAAAATAACCTCGTGACCGCGAAACGTTTTGAAGATCTACGAATTTGGCAGGATGCCCGTGTGCAGGCCAATGCTGTCTATGATTCGTTTGGTTACACGTCGGTTTCAGGGAAGGATTTTGGCTTTCGGGATCAGATTCAAAGATGTGGGGTTTCCGTCATGAACAACATCGCAGAGGGATTCGAGCGGCGCACCGATCAAGATTTCGCCCGTTTCCTCAACATCGCAAAGGGATCGAACGGCGAGCTTCGCAGCATGCTATATCTGGCTGAAGACCGCAAATACCTCCCACCCATCACCGCCGAAACCATGCGTTCATTTTCCGAATCAATGAGTAAAGGAATCGAATCGTTAGCAAAACATTTGAGACAGTAGAGTTGGGAGAAGAGGGGGAAAGTCTGAAAGTCTGAAAGTCTGAAAGTCAAAAACTAATACCACATCTCCACCGACCTTCGACTTTAAGACCTCTTCTCTCCCGACCTTCGACTTTAAGACCTTCGACTTTAAGACCTCTTCTCTCCCGACCTCTTCTTCCACCCATGATTGAATTTGACGGCATCTCCTTTAATGAACTCATCAGCCGCCGAATCATGGGCGAGCTGGGTGGACACGATCCCAGCTACTCGGAACTCGCCCAAGACCAGGTGCCTAACCGGGTCACCCGCTACAGTTTCATGGCAGCCATCGCCAATCTCAATGGGCTGCCGTTTTTTCCAAAAGTCGCCGAGTTTTGTGATGGATCACTCCATGCCACTTGTGACTCCACCGTGATGACCCGGGGCTTTTTCGCCCCGCTCTGTTTATCTGGCTCAGACAAACTGATTGTTGCCATCGCCAATCCGTGGAGTCCGCTTCCCGAAGAGTACTTAGCACCGCGCTTTCCCCATCTGGAGATTGTCAAAATCGTCACGCTGGCCACCGAGATCAGCCGGGTGATCGAATCCGTCGCCACCAACCAAGGGCCTAGCAGATCGGAGCTGGAAGCCATCGACGTGGAAGACATGGATGATGGAATCCATGACTTCGATGTTACCACCGATTACACCGAGCCGATGGCGCAACTCATCGCCACTATCATGTCCGATGCTGTTAGGACGCGCGCTTCCGACGTCCATTTCAAGGTGGAAAAAGAAGCGTTTTACTACGCCTTTCGGGTCGATGGTGACATCGGCAACAAGGTGGAGATTCCGATGAAGTTGAAGGATCGGCTCGATGCCTTTTTGCTCAACCTGATGAGGCTGCCGACCGAAATCCGCAATACGGCTCCGGGAATCTCCGGGCGCTTCACCATTTCCTATTTCCATCGCCCCATCGACATTCGCTACGAGCGCCATCGCACCTATCGGGGCTATCATGTGACCATGCGTTTGCTCGATAAAAGCAATATCAATGTCACGCTCGGTAAGGGCACGTTGGCCTTCGATGACGAAACGATGTTCGCCCTCAATAAGGTGATGAAAATCCCCGCCGGCATTATTGTGATGTCAGGTCCGACCGGCTCGGGTAAATCGACCACTCTCAATGCGATCCTGCGCGAACTGAATCGTCCGGAAGTAAACATTCTAACACTCGAGAATCCGGTGGAAGACGAGGTGCCCGGCATCACCCATTGTGACTTGAAGAGTGCCAAGGAATTCAAACCCATGATCGCATCCTTCATGCGGTCCGATCCAGATATCATTCTGATGGGCGAGGTGCGCGACATCGAATCCGCCGAACTCGCCATCGAAGCCGCTGTCACCGGTCACAAAGTTCTAACGACCATTCACACCGCGCGGGCCTCGCAGATTATCGAGCGTTTCGAACAACTCGGCCTAGAGCGTTGGAAGATCGCCCAGACGCTCAAGGCTGCTTGCGCACAGCGATTGGTTAAACTCCTTTGCCCCTATTGCAAGGAACCTGCTTCTGGAATCGAGGAACTCGACCGCAAGACCTTCAGCCTCGACGATTCTTGGGCAAACACTCCGATCTTCGTGGCCAAGAATGGCGGCTGCCAAGAATGCCGGAACACCGGCTACAGTGGGCGGACCGCCATTTTGGAAATCATTCCGATCACTCCCAAGATTTCTGACATGCTCTCGAAGGGCGAAATGACGCCTTATGAATTGGAAATGAAAGTCGCCGAAGAAGGCGTCTTGCCCAGTCTCCGCCGCAGCGGGATGAGACTGCTCCGCGATGGAAAAACCGACCTTGCCGCTGTTAGCAAGGTTATCGACATGACCTACACCGATGACTAGCGCCACCACCACCACCGCCAATCTTTCGTCTCCTGCTCCGACCGTTGCCAAAGGCGGAACGCCTGTCGCGCCCAAGGGGCTCATGGCGGCATTGAACAAACCGAAAAAGATTAAGGAGTTCAGCAAGAAGGATCTCGTCGATTTGTTCCGCGGTTTGGGTTCGATGTTGCGCGCGCAAATCAACACTGCGGATGCGCTCAAGTATTACAGCCAAGGACTGCCTAACAAGGTGATGGTCGATGCGCTCACTCGCATCCGCGAAGATATCAACACGGGGATGAATATTCACGAAGCCTTCCGCCGCACCGGTCGTTTCAGTGAGACGATCATTGGTTTGGTGCAGGCCGGGTCAGATGCAGGGCAGTTGCATCATGCATTCCAGTCACTCGCAGCCCGCTTGAAAAGTGAATTGTTTTTCCAGAAGCAACTTAAAAAAGCCACGATCACCCCGGGAATCATCATCTGCGTTCTCTGTGGTGCCTTCATCACCTCTCAGGTGAAAATCGTCCCTCAGGTGGAAGAGATGCTACTGGGGGTCAGTGCGAAGCCGGATGGTATGACGGCTATTTCTTTCAAGGTTAGCCATTTCACCCAAGCCGTGTGGCCCTTCGTCGTCGTCGGCGTGATCGCGATCGCTGCGACCATTTTTAAATCAAGCCACGTCCGCAGCTTGATTCTCGGCTTCTTCATGTCGAAGTGGCGACTGCTCCGGTTGCTCGTGATGAGCCTGCGCCAAGTGACTTTCCTCTCCACGATCAAGCTGCTTCATTCCAATGGAATTAACCTCGCGAAGTCCATCCGCGTCTCTGCCAACAGCGTTCGCAACACGCCATTCTATGAGGAACTGCGCACTGCGGCCGACAAGTATGAACACTCGGGCGTACCTCTATCAACCGCATTTGCCAAATACACATCGGTGGATTCACAGGTCACCCACATGCTGTCAATTGGCGAGAAATCTGCCTCGTTGGACGCTCAGTTGGAGATGCTCTCGGAGATGTATGAAGAGGACTTGCAAAATCACATGAATACCTTCTCGGCAGCGATCAGCTTCCTCGTTCTGATCATGGCCGTCGGCCTAATCGCTGCGGTCTTCATCGGAACTTTCCTGCCGATCTTCCTGATGGGACCGAAGATGATGCAAAGCGGAATTTAGTTCTTAACACTAGCCCATACCTTCATATGCAACTTACCCGCTTCGACCGATGGTTACGTGAGAAATATGTGTATGAAACCCACATCCATACCTTGCGGCTTCCAGAGTCGCTTCCGGCAGGTATTCAGACGCGGGATATCCCAGATGTGCCGGGAAAGCGCTACAAGCACCTGTTTGTGGCATCCCGCAGCAGCGCCGCCGACCAACTCATTTCTCAGTTGAAGCAAGACAGCCAGATGTACACCACCCAAATTGTGGACCGGAATGACTGGTATGTCCCATTCATCGCCCCCAAAAACAAATCGGTCACTTGGTGGTTGTTCTCCATGGCGATCATTCTCATTTCGGTGTTTTTCGCTCTAGTCTATCTCAAGACCCTTACTGAAGATCCCGTTTTCCGCAAAAATTTCATGGAAGCTCTGGACCTCCTCAAAGGCTAAACCACTATTGGATTTCTAGCTTTTCAAAAATCTATCATTCGCCTAAACCATCGCTCGTCATGAATACACCGCGTTCACCTCGCCACGCCAATCGGGCATTTACGCTCTTGGAAATGACCATCGTCATCATGGTGCTACTCGCTCTTATAAAGATCGGCCTTTTCAGCTCCAAGAAGATGGACGAGTGGAAGCTTGGCCGGGCCGCTTCCGAAACCCTCCGCGGAGTCTATGCCGCCCAGCGGATGCTGCTTGCGGACAATCCCACGATGGCTCCCGCGGCAATCACCGATGCTCTGGTGCTTCCCTACATGGCTCACAACGCGGGCGGCACGCCCATTGCGTTGCCGACTGTCAAATCACTCGCCGGGACCAATCTCGGTATTCTCGTCAGCGTTTCTCCCCCCGTCATCAATGCTGGTTCTGGCGTCGCTTACGACCCCTCTGGCAGTAACACGGACTCCCTCTGGGACGTCGGGGAATAAATGCGGATTCTAACATTATTCATTGTCGTCGCGCTTGCTCCGGTGGTTGTTGCCACCGAGTTCAAGCATGTCGGTGACTTCCTGTTGCAAGCTCAATACAAGCTTACGGGTCAGCAGATGACGCCCGTCCCGATGAAGCGCATTGCCTTCAGCGTGTTCAGTGATGGAGTGCGCATTCGGGTAACCGCAGAAGGAGACGAGGACGCCCGGACCACTTTCGAAATTTATCGCTCCGACGGGATTGGTCGCCAGCGGCAGGGCGGCGGTGCGCTCGAAGTCATCCCCGGCCTCCAAGCGATGAGCAACGTCGGCGGCATCCTCCGTCATTTGCGACTGTCTCGCGAATCCATGACCATCACCACTTTTCCTGGTGTGTCGGATCAAACCATTGTTAGTCATTCCATCGCCGCCGAACCCAAGTCAACAGCGGCTCAGGCTGCGGAACTCCCTTTAATCAAACCATGAAACCTCTGCCCGCTCAGGACCACGCCGGCGTCGAGACGGCCGACCGCGCGATACCGTTGATCGCCTCGGACTTGGCCCCGGCCGCAGCCTCCCATTCGACCTCTAACCGCCGCGCCTCCACTTGCCGAGTGCCACGGCTCTACCCGTGGCTGCTGGTCGCAAGTACCGCAGTCGCCGCTTTGTTCTGCCTGCTCTATATCACGAAACCCATTATCGGAACGCCGCGAGATGTTAGATCGTTAGATTCCGCGTCTCCCATGCTGGCCAAAACGACGTCCGCGAGTTCTTCCCAGCCCGGCCTGATGCCGAGCCATGACCGGCTTCCCGGAGAAAAAAGCCCTCGCGAGACCGCGCAGGATGTCACCAATCCCGGCCCCGCCTGCTCACAGCCGGTTGCCTTCGAACAGACCAACCTCCGTATCCAACACATTCTAACCGCCGAGGCACCCGGCGGTCATCAGGCCCGGATCAATCTCGACGTCCCCGTCCTCTATCAGAGCCGGAGCCTCCGGTGGACCGCTGCGGAAGTTGCCGAAGCGCGCGCCCTTCTCGCTCGCCTCGGCGACTATCAGGAAAAATCTCTAACGCTGCGCACCGAAGGAGCTGAGCTGCTCGATGCCTGGAACCTTCTCATCGAGCGCTCCATCCCGGCTGGTGATCTCCGGGCCGACAGTCCCACTCTTCCAGCCAATCAGAAGGGCAGCGTTGACGCACCCCGAGCCGCCGGTCTTGACACCCGCGAATTAATCCAAATCCAACCTGCCGGAAAATGAACATCCGCTTCCCCACCGCCGCCCTCGCCATCCTTGGTTCGTTGTTCGCCGCCGCGCAAAACGTCGCCGTCGATGAGAAACTGGACCCCGTTCTCGATGCGCTCCAAGAGTTCAACACCCGTGACCAAGACAAACCCAACGAAGTCACCGTCGTCTTGGACCCCGTTGGTGAGCCGCCGGTCGCGGTGCCTGTAGAACCTCCAAAGCCTGTCGTCGTGACCGGAAAGCCGCCCGAAGGAATCGACCTTGCGCCGGAGCCTGCTCCTCCGGAGGCGATTGCCATTGCCCCAGATGAAGTGTCTCCCACGCCCACCGACGGACTCGCCGTTAGAGTGGAGAAGCTCCACACCGGCAAGGGTGCCATCGATCCCGCGCAGGTGAAACTGTTCGCGCCCTTTCCTGCGAAGCCACTGGCTCAGCCGCCTGCCGGTTGGCACCTCGACGCTTCTAGCAGCGCCACGCCGTTCACCCGCGAGGTGGAACTGGCCCCCGGAACCACCATCACTCTAACCATTAAGCCTCATCTGCTAGTTCCCGATGCAGATGGGGCGGACGTCTTCACCATCCCTGAACCCGGCTATGACAACACGCTCGGCTACGCCCAGACGGCCACCGTCGGGGCCATCCTCTCCAACTCACTCCGCCAGTTAGATGGGGACTCCAAGCAACTCGGTGCCGCTATTGACCGGCTCCAACAGCTCCTCGTTTCCCTGCCGAAATCCGAGCCGAAACCTGAACCGCTTCTCGAAACCAAGCCTGCCAACCTTCGCAAAAAATGAAACCTACCACCGTTCCCATCGTCTGCGGGGCCGCCTTGGTCGCCATGTCCACTGCGGGCGTCTGCCACTGGTGGTCTGTTGAACAATTCGTCGCAGCGGTCCACGCGGGCGTCCCCATCGTATCGCCGACTCCGACCATTTCGCCCGCTGAGCCGAAGCCCGCGTTGCCCAGTCTCATCGCGCAAAGTAACAAGACTCCAGAGCCAGCTCCCACCACTGACACTTCGCAGAAAAAATTCTATGAAACGTTGATCTCGAAAATGGAAAGCCTTCAGAATCAAAACCGGGATCTCTTAAACCAAGTGGCGGAAACGAACCGCGACATGATGAACCTCAACTTCCGGGTGGACACCTTTTCCGATTCGTTCCGCCCGATGCCTGTTAGCGAGGATCGTCCCGATACTAGTTTCGAAGACGGTCAAGGGATACTTCCGCCGCGCGCGGAACTGGTGTTCTTGCCCTCGGATCAATAAGCCTAGAAGGGAAAATGGCGGGGATAACACCTCGTTCACCCCCGGCCCGTTTTCGCCTTTATCGGCGGCGTGTGCGCCACGCTTGCCGCCCATGGTGAGCCGTGAAGGATCTCCGCTAGGCTAACAAAAACTTCCAATCCCAGCGCGGAGCTGCTGAAGTTGTTGCTGGAAGCTGCAGATCGCCCGGTGTCGGAAGCGGTAGCCGCATCCCCTCACCCTCATGAAGCCTTATCCCGAAAACTGGGCCGCGATCATTCCTATGGCGAATGAAGAGGCTGATTTCGCGCCTTTGGTGGCACAACTTTCCGCTGCGATGGATCAACTCGAAGGAGGTTCGATTTACTTTGTGGTGGATGGTGTATCCAAGGACCGGACCTTAGAGTTATGTCATGAAATCGAAGCGCGTGATACTCGCTTTCATACCATCTGGGCACCGGAAAACCGCAATGTGGTGGATGCCTATCTACGGGGGTTTCGCGAAGCCCTAGATCGCGGTTATGAAATCATCGTCGAAATGGATGGAGGTCTATCCCATGACCCGCGGGCCTTGCCGGCGTTCCTGCGCGCGTTGCACGAAGGCAACGACTGTGCCTTCGGCAGCCGCTATATCAATGGCGGCTCCATGGTGGACTCTGCCTGGCAACGTCGGGTTCTTTCCAAGGGCGGCTCGATGTTAGCACGGCTTTTGCTCGGCGTCCCCATTGAGGATATGACTTCGGGATTCCAAGCCTTCCGCCGGGAAATCTTAGTCCGCTTAATGGAGCGGCCGTTGCTATCCAAGGCCCACTTCTATCAGACGGAAGTCCGATACCTATTGCGCCGGGAAAAAATTATTGAAGTTCCCATCCATTACCGGGCTCCATCGCCGCGGGTCTCGCGCAAAGCGATTCGGAATTCATTCGCGGTCCTCGGCCACTATACTTTCCTTCGGCTCACTGGCAGGGCCACCAGTCTTTGATTCGTCACTTCTATCCAACAATCATGTCTCGAAAAACCGCCCTAGTCGTCACCAGTATTTCCGCGCCCAATCCGGTCCTCAAATCGCTCGCGGCAGGTGCCATGGCCCATAATTGGGATTTCATCGTCGCCGGTGATACCAAAAGCCCCGCGGTCTTTGAGCTGGAAGGTTGCCATTATCTATCCATCGCGGATCAACAAGCCGGCAGTCACGAATTGGGCCGACTTTGCCCCACTCGTTCTTATGCCCGTAAAAATATCGCTTATCTTGAGGCTATCGCCCGCGGTGCCGAAGTTATCGTAGAAACGGATGATGATAATTTCCCCCGCGAGATGTTTTGGCTACCACGGACGTATAACCTCGCCTGCCGCCCGGTGGACCAGAGTGGCTGGGTAAATGTCTATGCCTACTTCTCTGAAACATTCATCTATCCGCGAGGCTTGCCGCTCGACCATGCTCGTGTAACTCCGCCGATGCCCGCAGCCTTGCAGGAGCTGGAATGCCCGCTACAGCAAGGTCTGGCTGATGCCAATCCCGATGTGGATGCAGTCTATCGAATGCTTTTTCCGCTACCCTTCGAGTTTGATGCGGACGTCGAGCCGGTCGCCCTTCGCAGCGGTGCTTGGTGTCCTTTCAATAGTCAAAACACGACGTTCTTTAGAAAGATATTTCCACTGTTATATCTACCCGCCCATTGCAGTTTCCGCATGACAGATATCTGGCGCAGCTTCGTCGCCCAGCGCATTCTCCATCATCTCGGGTATCCGGTGTTATTTCACGGCTGCACGGTCTGGCAGGAACGCAATGAACACAGTCTGCATGGCGATTTCTGCGATGAGGTTTCCGGTTACGTAAACAACCACGCGATTCGGACTGCATTGATCAATCTGAATTTTGGCCAAGACGCCGACATTTACCAACTTCTAGCCCAATGTTACCGATGCCTAATGGAGCACGGCTGGGTGGGCAAAGATGAGGAATCTTTGCTGGCCTCTTGGATCAGAGGTTTGAAATCGTTGGGAGTTGTCTAACGGGCAATGCGGGCTTACAGACTTCCCGTCACCATGATTCTCAAACTCCTCATCCTCGCCCTCCTGGCAGTCTTCCCTGCGGCCGCATTTGAACTGCCCGCGAACTCGACCCAATGTCTCGTCGGCACCTCCGATGACTGGGACAGTTCCACGGTCATGCTCCGCCTCTACCAGAAAAGCGGTAGCGCCTGGAAACCTGTTAGCGAGGCGTGGCAAGCTCGTCTTGGCAAAACTGGCCTCGTCTGGGGTAGGGGACTTCATCCAATCCCAGCCGGTGCCGTCACCAAGAAGGAAGGCGACAATCGTTCGCCCGCCGGAGTTTTCGCGATCGGCGGCGCTTGGGGCTACGATGCATCGATCCGCAAGAATTCTGCGCTTCCCTATCATCAAGTCACGGCTCGCGACTTATGGGTGGAAGATCCCACCTCGCCCCAATATAACAGGAACGTCATCCTCGATCATGAGCCTGCGACTGCATGGGAAAAGAAGCAGCAAATGAAGCAGAATGATGCCGCCCACTCGCTCAAACTTTTCATCGCCCACAACGCCCCGCCGAATGCGGTTCCTAACGCCGGCTCGTCGATCTTCTTCCACATCTGGCGGCGCGACGGAGCCGCCGCCACCGCCGGCTGCACCACCATGGAGAAGCCCAAGCTCCAGTGGCTCATCTTCCAGATCGATCCCGCTAAGCGCCCGCTCTACATCCTGCTCCCCAAGGCTGAGTATGAGAAGAACCGCAGGGCGTGGAAGCTGCCTTAGAGAATGGCCATACGGAGCGAGTGATTTGCTGCGCGCGTCCCTATCCCAATAATTTCACACTTACCCCCGCTTCATTTGCACGGCCTCCCAAACGCCACCTCTTCAATCTTCACCAGATCAATTCGTTATTTAGCTAAATAACTGATGAGTGTGGCGCAGGGGCTGCGATCGCTAGCCCTAATGAAGATAAAAAAACCGCAGATGAACGCAGATTAACCCATATAATCAGAGTGTTGGATCAATTTGTGTCTCACCCGCAGGGCGAGGCCTAGGCTTTTTTAAGTTTCTTAGAATCAACGTTCATCCGCGTTCATCTGCGGTTCCCTTCTCTTGTTAGGCAAACGCATCCTGACGATTATCATCCAAATTTAGCATAAGATAATTTTTGGTTGACCAAGTGGGCGGAGTCTCCAGTTTCGGGGGATTCAAAGCAATGACTGACGACCAGAAAGCTAGTTCGGGGCCGGACGAGTCTGGATACAATCGGTTCCTCCTGCTCGTGGCTGGCCGCTTGCACGGTGATCTATTTCATCACCGCCGCATTCTTCCTGCCAGAGACGAAAGGTAAGACGCTGGAGGTAATTGAAGAATACTTTGAAGGAAAAAACGAATTGAACGATGAGCACACCAGTAGTTAAACTCGCCATTCCCGCGCCGTTAGATATAGATTTCCTGCCGGCGGTGCTCTTCAGTCGGAGTTATGTGCAAAGCGCTCAGGCGACTGGCAAGGCCGTGCCCTTGGTGCTGGGACTCGAGCGCGAGTGCGGCTTGGTCTCGCGTTTTGAAACGCTCGTCAATCCCAGTGCCGACGCGGAGACCCTGCGCTACGTCGAGCGGATTGTGAAATTTCTATTATGGGCGCGCGGCGGATGGAAGCTCCACGTCGGCGGGCCGAAAGCCGTCGGAGATTTCATCCGCAAGACTTACTCGAGCCGTGGGGCACGCAAGTTCGATTGCGAAATGATGGCTCTCGCTTATGGCAGGAAATTCGAAGTTGGGCTAACGACTGCCAGTGAAGTTCCCGCAGCTAAAGATATGCAAGTGGCTGCGGGTGGGCATCTCAAGGGTTGTCGCATCGGCTTCGATCTCGGTGCAAGTGACTATAAGGTCTCCGCTGTGATCGATGGTGAGGCCGTCTTCGCCGAGGAAACGCCGTGGGATCCGAAGGTGCAAGCCAACCCGGAGTATCATTATCACCATATCTCTGCCGCCCTCCACCGGGCCGCCGCGCAGATGCCTCGGGTGGATGCCATCGGGGGTAGTTCCGCAGGCATCATCGTCGATAATGAAATCCGCGTGGCTTCCTTGCTGCGTGCCATTCCTAAAAAGTTGTTTCCTCAAGCCGCCGCCGTTTTTAAGCGTATTCAGGCAGAATGGAACGTGCCGCTGGTGGTGATGAATGATGGCGATGTCACCGCCTTGGCCGGTGCGCTTTCCCTTGGGCAAACTGGCATGTTAGGCATCGCGATGGGTTCCAGCGAGGCCGCCGGGTATATGGATAAAAAGGGCCGCATCCTCGGCTGGCTCAATGAACTTGCGTTTGCTCCGGTCGATTACAATCCCAAGGCGGTTGCGGACGAATGGTCAGGCGATGCTGGGGTCGGTGCTTTGTATTTCTCGCAGCAGGCGGTCAACAAGTTGCTGCCTGCGGCGAAAATCAAACTGCCTGCGAAGATGGATTTGCCCGAGCGTCTTAAGGAGGTCCAGAGCCTGATGGCCGCTGGCGACGAACGCGCAGCTTTGATATATGAAACCATCGGCGTCTATCTAGGATATACCATTCCGCACTACGCAGATTTCTATGACTTCGCGCACATGCTTATACTTGGGCGAGTGACCACGGGGCAGGGTGGCGACATCGTGCTCGCGAAAGCGCAGCAAGTGCTTGATCAAGAGTTCCCGGAATTCGTCACTCGAATTGCGATGCATGTGCCGGATGAAAAAACTCGCCGCGTCGGCCAGGCTGTGGCCGCGGCTAGCCTTCCCACGTTCAGGAAATAACATTATGAAACTTCATCATTCCACCGCCGGAATCTTTATCCCCGACGACATCCCAGAGGCAGAAGGTCTGCAGCGTGTCACCCATCTTGGAATCGGTGCCCATCAGGATGACCTCGAGTTCATGGCCTTCCATGGCATTCTCGAATGTTTCGCCCGTGACGACCGCTGGTTCGGTGGAGTCACTTGCACGAACGGCGCAGGCAGCTCCCGGACTGGTCCCTATGCTGGATTTACGAACGAACGGATGATGGATGTCCGCAAAAAGGAGCAGAACACCGCCGCCACGATCGGCGGATATGCGGCGATGATCCAGCTCGACTACCCCAGCAGCGCGGTGAAGAGCGCTGAAGAGCAGGATCTAAAAAACGATCTCAAAGCCATCCTCGAAGCCACGCGGCCCGAAGTGGTTTACACCCACAATCCGGCGGACAAACACGACACCCACATCGGTGTGACCATCGCGGCGCTGCTCGCCATCCGCGAACTTCCGCAGGACCAACGTCCGGAAAAAGTCATCGGCTGCGAGGTCTGGCGGAATCTCGATTGGCTGCCCGATGAATTTAAAGTCCTGATGGACGTGAGTGGTCGTGATAATCTAGCAGCCGCGCTCAACGGCGTTTTCGACTCCCAAATCGCCGGTGGCAAGCGCTACGATCTCGCCACCCTCGGTCGCCGCGCGGCCAACGCCACTTTCTTCGACTCCCACTCCACGGATGCCAGCACGCAGCTCATCTTCGGCATCGATCTTACGCCGCTCATCACGGACGACTCGGCTGATATCGTCGATTACGTCTGCAACCTTATCGAACAATTCAACGATGATGTGCGGCTAAAACTCAGCCACCGCCTCGGTCAACCCTGATGGAAATCATCATCCAACCCACCCAGCAGGCGGCCACTGATGTCGCCGCGCGCCTCATCGCGCGGCTATTGATTACTAAGCCGAACGCCGTCATCGGCCTTGCCACCGGCAGCACACCGTTGTCGCTCTATCAGACACTCATCTCGATGAATCTCGATTGGAGCCAAGCCACCACTTTCAATCTCGACGAGTACATCGGTCTGCCCCGTGAGCATCCCCAGTCTTACCACAGCTTCATGTGGGAAAACCTGTTTAAGCATATCAACATCCGGAACGAAAAGATCTATATCCCGGATGGTAACGCCACGGACATTCCGCAGTTTTGTGAGGATTATGAGAACAACATTCGCGTTGCTGGCGGGATAGACTTGCAGGTGCTCGGTATAGGAACCGACGGCCACATTGGCTTTAACGAACCCACCTCATCACTTGCCTCGCGGACCCGCATCAAGACGCTTACGAAGCAGACCTGCATGGATAATGCCCGCTTCTTCGGCAGTGAGGAAGCCGTTCCTAAACACGTCATTACCATGGGCATCGGCACCATTATGGAAGCGCGGCAAAATCTGTTGTTAGCATTTGGCAACCACAAGGCGCGTGCGATTGCTGAAGCCGTGGAAGGCCCCATCACTTCTATCAATCCGGCGTCCATTCTGCAAATGCACCCCGTCGTTAAAGTCTGTTTAGATGATGCCGCAGCAAGTCACTTGCAGCGGGCTGACTACTTCCGCTGGGTGTATGAAAACAAACCGCAGTGGCAGTCGATATAACTTACCATCCACTATGAACAAAGTGGATCTTTCCAACAAACCCCGCGGTTTCTTCAATGCTCTGGGCGGGCTAACAGCGGGACTCGCCGCCATTCCGCAATTCGTTTCTGCGCAAAGGGAAATGCCACAACTCGAAGGTCTATCACGGCGATGCGGATGCCTGGAAGAAAATGTTAGTGGAGGTAAAGAGGTAATAGCACGGGATCGTGGCGGACCTTCCACTATGCGAAACGCAATGGAAACCTCTATCCATGCATCCTGCCCGGAGCCAGTCCCCGCGAACCTTCACAGTTTTCAGACGGACTCCCAGAGGTTGTCTGGGGTTTCCGGTTAGAATGGCTGGTCCGTGATAGGCGGCGGGCAAGATGCCCGCGCCACAGCGGCCCGGGCATTCTGCCCGGAGCTTTGCCACACCTCAGTCTTCGCTGAGTTTCTTGCGATAAACCATCGGGCTGATTCCGACGGCTTGCTTGAACTGGCGGGAGAAGGCGGATTGATCCGAGTAGCCGCAATCGAGGGCGATCTGGGCGATGGGATTCTTGCCGCTGGTGAGGTGTTTGCACGCTGCGTCGATGCGGACTTTGACGAGATACTGCCCCGCCGTGACGTGGAAGAGGGAGCGGATGCGTTGGTCGAATTGATAGATGGAAAGCCCGGCCATTTCCGCCAGTTGGGGAAGCCTCAATGCCTCGTCAAAATGGCAGTGAATGTAATCCAGCGCACTCGACATCGCTTCGAAATCGCCATCCCGCGTACCTGGCAAATGCAGGTCGCGGGAAATCCCGCAAACGCCGATGACGAGCCCGTCCTTGCCGATCACCGGCTCCTTGAAGGTGAGGCACCACCCCCGGCGGCCGCCCGGATAGAGATGCAGCTCTAGCAGCCTGTCGGATTTGAAGTATTCTTGGAGACGATGTCAATTGGTGGACGCTTGGTCGCTTGCGGATACCGCCTGTCGTGGTCTGCTCTCCGTC
>JAYTLO010000068.1:0-21201 GCA_043729385.1 Akkermansiaceae bacterium | reverse complement strand
CGCCGCAGCGCCGATGGTAGTGAGACGATAGGTCTTGTGAGAGTAGGTCGTCGCCAGGTATATGCCCGGCTCCAAGCAATTGGAGCCGGGCTCTTTTTTGCCAAAATTGGAAACACACTGGCCGCGCAATCGCGGCCAGCGGAAGGCAAACCTCAGAACTCGCAGTTCCCGGGAGTCCTCGCGAAAGGAATGACATCGCGGATGTTTGCCATGCCAGTTACGAACATGAGCATTCGCTCAAACCCAAGGCCGAAGCCGGCATGGGGGACACTGCCATATTTTCGCAAATCGGTGTACCAACTGTAGGCTCCGGGATCGAGGCCGTGTTTGGCGAAGTTACCCATCAATACATCAAGCCGCTCCTCGCGCTGGCTCCCGCCGATGATTTCGCCGATGCCGGGAACTAAAAGATCCATGGCCGTCACGGTCTTGTCGTCGTCATTGAGACGCATGTAGAAGGGTTTGATCTCTTTGGGATAGTTGAAGACGGTTAGAGGTGCTTTGAAATACTCCTCGGTGAGCCAGCGCTCGTGTTCGGACTGAAGATTGAGTCCATATTCCACCGGGTATTCGAAGTTTTTTCCACTCGCCTTTAGCAGCTCGACAGCTTCTGTGTAAGTGATTCGTTCAAACGGACGGCTGGCAACAAACTCCAGCCGTTCGCGAAGTCCCTTGTCCACGAATTTCTCGAAAATGGCTAGATCGCCGTCGTTGTGATCGAGTGTTTGTTGGACCAAATTTTTCACTAGCGATTCCGCTAAATCCATAGCTCCGACTAGATCGCAGAATGCGACTTCAGGCTCGATCATCCAGAATTCTGCGGCATGGCGCGAAGTGTTGGAGTTTTCCGCGCGAAAAGTGGGTCCGAAGGTATAAATGTTAGACAAGGCGCAGGCGAAGGTCTCGCCCTCCAACTGGCCGCTCACGGTCAGAAAGGCACGTTTGCCGAAGAAGTCGTCCTCGGCCTTGGCCATTCTATCATCAGGAAGAGTTGTGACCCGGAACATCTCTCCAGCCCCCTCGCAATCACTGGCGGTGATGATGGGTGTGTGGACATATACGAAATCGCGCTCTTGGAAGAACTGATGGACAGCATACGCCATCCGGCTCCGGGTGCGAAAAACCGCGCCGTAGAGATTGGTTCTTGGTCGCAAGTGGGCGATGGAACGGAGGAATTCCGTGCTATGGCCCTTCTTCTGAAGGGGATAGTCTTCCGGGACTTCACCGAGCAGTTTAAGGGAGGTCGCATGCATTTCCCATGTCTGACCGGCGGCGGGGGAAGGGATCAATTTCCCGCGAATCTCCACTGAAGCGCCAGTGTTCATTTTAGAAATGGCATCATAGCCTGGAATTCCAGAATCCGCGATGATCTGAAGATTTCCGAGGCATGTGCCATCATTGAGTTCTAGGAAGGAAAATGCCTTGGAGTCCCGTCGGGTGCGCACCCAACCTGCGACGTGAAGGTCATCGGTGGGTTCACTGCGCTTGAGAACATGTTTAATTAGGGATCGCATGGCTTTGGATAGCCAGCGGGTTTCGGCTTGTCAAAGCAGGTCGCCGGATTTGTTGACAGTTGACCGCCAAAAAAGCGGTAATAGCACTTCAATCAACTCAAACCAGCCCATGAAGTATCTCTATCGGTTCCTAATTCTCGCGACTTTGCCCGCTGCCCATGCTTGGTCTCCCAACCAAGAGCCGCCATCAATGCCGCTCGGCTCATTTGTCCTTCCAGACGGTTTGGAAATTACTCCTTGGGCTGCGTCGCCTGCGCTTTTCAACCCGACTAACATGGACATCGACCACAAGGGCCGGATCTGGGTGACTGAGGGAGTGAACTATCGGTCCAAGGCCGGTCGTCAAGAGGGCGGTGACCGGATCGTCATTCTGGAAGATACCAATGGCGACGGAAAAGCGGATAGCTCGAAGGTGTTCTGGCAGGATCTGGAACTGGTCTCACCGCTCGGCATCGCGGTATTCGATAATGTGGTCATCGTTTCCCAACCGCCGAATTTACTTAAACTAACCGACGTTAACCGCGACGGGAAATTTGACCCCGCATCCGGCGATACACGCGAGGTCATGCTCACCGGCTTTAATGGCAGAAACCACGACCACTCGCTCCATTCACTAACTGCCGGACCTGACGGGAAGTGGTATTTCAACCAAGGAAATACCTGCGGCGTCTTCACCGATAAATCCGGGAAGACGTTCCGCATCGGCGGGGGCTATTACAAGAGCGGCGGCGGGGAATGGCCGATCGATACTCGAGCTATCTCCGGTCAAAAAAGTGATGACGGCTTTGTCTATGTGGGTGGCTTCACCGTTCGCATGAACCCGGACGCGACTCACGCGGAAGTCGTCGGCTACGGCTACCGAAATTCCTACGAGCAGACGATCAACTCGCGCGGCTATGTCTTTCAAAATGATAATGACGATCCACCGGCTTGCCGCACGACTCATGTTCTCGAACATGGCAACGCTGGCTTCTTTTCTAAAGATGGGACGCGTCTCTGGGATGCGGATCGACGACCCGGCCAAGAAACTCCGGTCGCCGAGTGGCGCCAAGAAGATCCCGGGACGATGCCATCTGGCGATGTCTATGGCGGTGGCTCGCCCACCGGCGTCGCTTTTTATGAAAACGGCGCACTGGGTGAGAAATTCGACGGCACGCTGTTGTCGTGCGAACCTGGTCGAAATGTAATTTTCGGGTATCAACCCACCAAGGAGGGTGCGGGCTTCAAGCTGGATCGCACGGATTTTGTGACCACCAACGCCGAGAAAAACTTCGATGGCGCCGATTTCACGGGCGGAGTCAAAAAGCAGCAGACCATGGCAGAGGAAGCCAAGCTTAAGTATAACTTCCGTCCCTCTGATGTTTGCGTGGGGCCGGATGGTGCGCTGTATGTGGCCGACTGGACCGACCCCCGCGTGGGCGGGCATGACACTCAGGATAATGCTGCGTCCGGCATTATTTATCGGATCGCGCCGAAGGGGTTCAAGCCGGTGGTCCCGCAGTTCGATCTAGCGACTGTGGCTGGAGCCGTCACTGCATTGCAATCTCCCGCAGTCAACGTGCGCTCGCTTGGCTATCAGAAATTGAAATCCACCGGTGCTGCCGCCTATGACGCCGTCGCTAAAGTCCTCGAAGATCCAAATCCCTTCGTCGCCTCGCGGGCGATCTGGTTGATGCCCTATCTCGGTGAAAAAGGCG
This sequence comes from Akkermansiaceae bacterium, assembly GCA_043729385.1. Taxonomy (GTDB): domain Bacteria; phylum Verrucomicrobiota; class Verrucomicrobiia; order Verrucomicrobiales; family Akkermansiaceae; genus Luteolibacter. The sequence continues at coordinate 17,990 of JAYTLO010000068.1, read as the reverse complement.
GTGCCAAACTCAACTCACTGATGACCGGAGACGATTCCGCTAACCGTCTAACAGCCTTCCGCGCTATCCGCCGCACGGACGGAGTGATCGACGATTTGCCCTACGCCCGCAAGCTGGCGAATGATCCCGCGCCGGAAGTCCGGGTGGAAGCCGCGTTGGCCATGCGATCGCGAAATTTCGAGGAAGCGCGCGAAGTGCTCGTCGCCGTGGCCAGCCAGTATGATGGCAAGGATCGCTCCTATTTAGAATCCCTGGGCATCGGAGCTGGCCACCACACCGAAGAACTTTGGAAAGCTGTCGGCCAGAAATTACAACCCGGTGAGCCTACGAAATGGTCGGACATTTTTGCCCGACTTACCTGGCGTTTAATGCCCGAGGCAGCCGTGCCTTCATTAAAGATTCGCGCAGCAGCGGCTGATCTAACGCCCGATCAGCACAAGTTCGCGGTGGATTCCATCGCCTTCATCAAGTCGAGGGTTTCCGCCGACGCACTGATGGAACTTGCCGCTGAAGGCTCGCCCGTTAGAGATCAATGTATGTGGTGGTTGAAGAATCGCAGCGAAGGTGAGTGGGCGTCATTGAACCTCAAGCCAGAGCTTGAAAAGCGTGGCCTCATCGAGAAAGAAATCCCGCTGGTGGAGATGACCGTTCCCGCGAAACCCGACAGCATGAAGTTCACCGTCGCTGAGGTGATGGCACTCAAAGGAGATGCCACGCGGGGCAAAATTGCCGCTGGGCGCTGCATCATGTGTCATAAAATCGACAAAGCCGGTTCCGACTACGGCCCCGAACTCAAAGGGTTTGGCAGCAGGCAGCCGCCTGAAATCGTCGCCCGCTCCATGGTCGATCCATCGTTTGATATTTCTCACGGCTTCGAGGGCAAGTCTATCCAGCTCAAGGACGGGAAACGGATCGACGGCCGCATCATCGCAGATGGCGATCCGGTCGTGATTGTTTCGACGGGCGGTATCAGTCAGCGGGTTCCCAAAAAGCAGATTGGCGAGCGCAAGAACATGGATCGCTCCCTTATGTTAGGAGCCGACCAGCTCGGCATGAGCGCCCAAGACGTGGCCGACGTGGTCGAGTGGTTGAAGACCTACTGAGCGAAATTTCCCGCTGTCACTCTGGCTTCGGCAAGCACTTGTGCGAGCCGTCGCAGAGTGGCGGATTGGCGGTGTGTTTGCACTGGCACCACCACACGGTTTTTTTCTTTGCCACTTCGTATTTCACCGGCTGCAAGCCAGTGCCCTTGTGAGAGCCGTCGCAAAACGGCGGGTGGCCCGAGCGACCGCACGAGCACCACCAGTAAACCCCGGCCTCCACTTCGAGAGCCAGCGGTTTGCTATCGCAAATGATCGGTTCGGCAGCCATGGCGGGAAACTAACAGGCTCGCCTAGCTTAGCGAGAGGCGGAATCCGGCAAGACCGCCGGTTGCAGGTGGGTGGCAATCAGCGCTGGGGTGCTGTCGTTGTCCAGCGCGGCGGTGGCCGGTTTCTTATCCAGCTTCGGATATCTTTGAGACGGCACGTCATTGAGAAACGTTGCTCCGAGCCATCCTGCGAGGAGGACCGACGAACCACTAACAAAGCGACGGGTATTCATCTAATAATAAGGAAATGTTTACTACTCCTGCTGGCAGGTTTTGGTTCGCAGCGGGAGAAATAGCAACCATAAAGATGGAACTCCGCGGGGCAGAACTTTCAAAAGAGGATTGTCGTCATCCCGGCCAGCCACTAGCTTCGCGGCCCCGAGAGATCTGCCGCGGTAGCATCTATCAGCCACTTACTTTCCTATCCCATGGGCATTTTCAGCAAACCCCGCCTGCGTAGCCACGACCGCCGTGAAGAGATGCCGGAAGGCTTGTGGCTCAAGTGCCCCGATTGCGGGGCATTGATCCACACCCTCGAACTCAAGCAAAACCTCCACGTCTGCCTGCATTGCAGCCACCATTTCCTGGTCGATTCCCGCGAACGGATCACCATGCTGGCCGACACCGATTCGTTCGAGGAAACGGAAACCGGCCTGATCTCTGCCAACCCGCTTGGCTTTCTGGGATACACCGAGAAGACCGCCGGCCTCCGCGAAAAAACCGGGCTGGATGACGCTGTGATTTGCGGTCGTCTAACGATCCAAGACCAGCGAGCGATGATCGCGGTGATGGACTTCAAATTCTTCGCCGGCTCGATGGGCTCAGTGGTCGGAGAAAAAATCACCCGCGCCATCGAGATGGCCATCGCTGAGAAGCGCGGCATGATCATCGTGTCGGCCTCATCTGGCGCACGGATGCAGGAAGGCATGTTGTCATTGATGCAAATGGCGAAAACCTGCGGCGCACTCGCCCGTCTATCAGAGGCGAAGTTGCCTTACATTTCCCTGCTGACACATCCCACCACCGGCGGCGTCACGGCCTCCTTCGCCACCATCGGCGACATCAACCTAGCAGAACCCAAGTGCATGATCGGGTTCGCCGGACCGCGGGTGGTCAAGGAAACCACTCACCAGACGTTGCCACCCGGCTTCCAAACCGCCGAGTTCATGTTAGAGCACGGGCTGATCGATGCCATCGTTCCGAGGACGAAACTGCGCGAGCGGCTGGGCACGTTATTAGGCTATATGATGCCGGAGTGAGAAGAGGTTGATGGTTGAGAGTTGATGGTTGATAGGAACAGGAAGAGGAAGATTCGCGGCAGGTCCGGGTGCCGCTGCCTTCTTCCCATCAACTATCAACTCTCAACCATCAACTATCCTCACCCTTCCCCCGGCGGTGTCACCACCACCACTCTCTCCACGCCGCGTTTGGAAAACTCTTCCCAGTAGCGCTTCTCCCACGCGACCGTGCGGGCGCGGCGGTCTTCCTCGCTGAGCGCTTCCCATTCCTTGAAGCCGATGGCGCGCGCGAGATCGCGGTCGGACAGTCTAACTGCCAGCTCGTCCCAGAAGCTTTCGTTACGGAACTCCTCGTAGCACTCGTGATAGAAAAGATTCTCCTCGCGCTCCGCCTTCACCCGGAAGCGCTGGCTTTCCTCGTCGAACTCGATCCAGTCGCCCAGCCCTGAGTGGCCGGCTTTTTCGAGGATCTTGCTTTCCAGCGTCTCGAATGCGGAGACTTGGTCGTTCGCAGTTTCCTTCTGGTTCCACGACGCGACGTTGGCGGCGAGACTAACCATTTCTACCAGCGTGGCGAGTTCTTGATCGGAGAGGCGCAAATGCATTCGTGGCGCGAACAAACCACCGCAGCGCCCGACTCGCAAGCTTGCAACACTCGGAGCTTGATCTTCGAGAAATCTCCCGGCAGCTTGCCGCCCTGCCCGGCACGAGTAGCTCAGCGGTAGAGCGGTCCGCTTACACCGGATTGGTCGGCGGTTCGATCCCGTCCTCGTGTACCAGTTTTGTTTTCAGAAAAACGGCGGTTTGTGAAAAACTCCAACAACTCCGGCCGCCGCTTTTCCCGCCACTGCGCGGCGGTGGCGATCTGGGTGCCGTCCGCGGCGATGAGCCACGGCTAACAGGACCAATGCGGGAAGGAGATGTTTCATATGGGTTTATGGAGGGTTGACCTTTGGTCCACCCTCCTTACTTCAGCGCCGCCTCGGGCGCGGGTTTGCCGGTCAGCGCTTTGAATGCGGCCTTGGCCATTTCGCCAGCGCCTTCGGTGTTAGGATGCACCCGGTCGGGCAGGAGTTGCGGCGTGTCTTCCAGCGCGGCGTGCATGTCGATGACGCCTAACTTCATCTCCTTGGCCAGCCGGTCGATACGCTTGATTTCCTCCTTCACATTGGTCTCGTTGATCCCGAAATTTCCCGGATCGGGGGCGGGGCAAGGCAGGCACACATAGACTCGCGGCTTGCTGGTTAGAGCTTGGAATGATTTCACCAGCTCGGTGTAGTCCGCCACAAACTCGGATTCAAATTTCCAGTTCTGCGGCTTGGTGTCATTCGTGCCGAGCATGATGATGACCACGTCCGGCTGGGACTTGAGCGCGTCCTGATAGGCTTTCTCGTTCCAATAAGGATGGTCGCCTTTCTTCAAAAGCGTGCGGCCGCTAACGCCGAAGTTTCCGACCTTCCACTGGTCGCCGAGCATGGCTTGGAGCTGGGAAGGGTAAGACTGCCCCTTCGCCGCGCCGGACCCTTGAGTGATGCTATCGCCGATGCAGGCGACGTTGACCGGAGCTTTGTAGCTGGCGGGTTTGATGGGCTCCATGGGGCCTGCGGCGAGGGCGGTCATGGACGAAAGGGCGGTGAGCTGGAGGATGCGGGTTTTCATGGCGATGGTGGAACGTTGTGGGTTGGCGCGACCTTTCGTCAAGCCTGCGGCCCGCTTTGGGAACAGCGACCTTGCCACTGACGCTAAACCCTGCTAGATTGGAGTTCATTTTCGCGCTGCAAATCTATCTGTTATGAAACTTTCATCCGCTTCTATCCACCACGAGTTTCTCGCCATCGACGAGGGCTTTGGGACTCTGCTCCACGTCAACGAATTGGACCCATCTAACGACTGGACCGTCCCGATCGGCCACCCGCAGCCGCGGGACATGCAGTTGGTGGGAAATGGGCGGGTGCTCATCGGCCATCATCATGGTTGGTCGGAGTTTGAGATTGCCTCGGGGAAGATGATGTCCGAGTTCACTGGCTATGAAGGCGTCACCGCAGTCCGTCGCCAGCCGGGTGGCCACACCATTGTGGCCGGCGTGGACATCGCCGGCGCGAGCGGCGTGGTGATCCTGGAGTTGGATGAAACGAACGCCGAATTTCACCGCGCGATCTATCCCGGCGACTACGTCCGGCTGATCCGCCAGACGGCGCAAGGGACGGTCCTAATGTCGTGCAACGACCGCATTCGCGAAGGCGACCGGGAGGGGAACTACCTCCGCGAGTTTCCTGTCGAGGGCTTCGAACACGCGTGGAAATCCGTGCGCCAGGCGAATGGCAACCTACTCGTTTCCGGAGGCTACGGCGCATTCATGGTCGAGCTGGATCCAGACGGCGCGGTGATTCGCAAATTCGGCGAAGGACCAAGTGGCCGCAGAAGTGAATCCATTTTTCCACGCCATGTTCCAACTGCTTCCGAACCAACACATCATCCTCGCGAACTGGCAGGGCCACGGCGAAGGTTTCGGAGGGTCCGGCGTGCAGCTGATGGAGTTCGACGCGCGTGGCGAAATCGTTTGGCAATGGAGCGACGCGAGCCGCATTTCCTCGCTGCAAGGCGTGCTCGTGCTAGATGGCCTCGACACCTCCGTGCTTCACGATGAGCGCGAGGGTATCATCGTTCCGTTAGCCTAAACGGCGGTCCGGCAGGCTCTCCCCATCGAGCAACTTCCTTCCACCAGGGTCGCGGCCGAAGCGGACGACGGAATAATCTCCCCACGGGAAATCGCCTTAATTCGGGTTGAAACGGTCACGTGACTCACGCCCATTTTCTTGGCGATGTCGCGCAAGCTCACGCGCGCCGGTGCGAGGTCGGGTTTCATCAAGCGCAGGAAACACCCGAGTGACCCATTCTTGTCTATCGCCCCCATCATTTGCCGTTAGGAAACCTAAACGCTCACAAGGCTTGCGGAGGTTACCATTCAGTTACGCTGGCATCCTAATTCCCGTTTGACGGGGGAATTTTTTTAATAAAGGATCACGAAGTAATCGCAAAAAACACCCGTTTATAAAAACACCTGTCCCAAACACCCCATGAAATTAAAATACAACCGCAATGGCTCGGCCTTCAAGGGCATAGCACTCACCGTGGCCGTCGTCTCCAGCCTTGGCTTGAGCCACGCGCTGGCTGGCTCCACCGACATCGACGGCGATAAAATCGCCAACCTCGTCGATCCCGACGTGGACGGCGACGGCATCCTCAATGGCAAGGACCGCAACGTGGACGGCGGCGTTTGTCGTCGCGGCCCGCACAAGGGCAAGTTCGTCGGTGACCGTCTGCGTAACAATGATTCCAGAGAAAAGGACATTGATGGCGACGGTTTGAAGGACACTTCTGATAGCGAACTGGACATCGACGGCGACGGTAAAAAAGACGATTCCAAGGGCGAACTCGACATCGACTGCGACGGTCGCAGTGACGACAGCGACAGCGAGTTAGACATCGACGGCGACAGCCGCGACGATGATGCGATCAATGAAGAGGACATCGATGGCGATGGTCGTGATGATGATGACCTTGATGAAGATGATATCGACGGCGATGGTCACGACGACGATGACCTCGAGGAAGACGACATCGACGGCGACGGTCACCATGATGATGACGACGAGGAAGATGACATCGACGGTGATGGCCGCGACGATGACGATGACGAGGAAGACGACATTGATGGCGACGGGCACCACGACGACGATGATGATGAAGACGACATCGACGGAGACGGAAATGATGACGACACCGATGACGACATGGATGGCGATGGGTGCCATGGTGACGACGACGATGACGACGACGGAGATGACCGCGACGACGACACCGAAGATGACGACCACGGCGGCGGTGATAGCGACGACGACGATGATGAAATCGTGGTTATTGACTAACCGAAGTCTATCAATCCGAACCGGTAAATTTCAAAAACGATTCCTGACCGGGGCTCTTGCGATGCAGGAGCCCCGGCTTTTTTCCATAGCGATTATCTGATGAAAGCCGTGTTGCATCATTCAGGGTTCATGTTGTTGTTAGGATTGCTCCTCGGCGGCGGCATCGTGAACACCGGCTGGGTCATGCGCAGAGGAGGGAAACCCGATCTAGCAGCCACCCGAGCAATCACGAGCGAGAGCGGCGGCCGCTTTACCAAGTCCCGCCGTTCGTCACCGGCCACCGCCACGCATTTGCAGGGCGATGGGAGGATTGGGGAAAAGGCGCGCTTGCTCACCGCTAAAGACCCGCTAGATGCTTGGCGGCATTCGCTCACCATCCCAAATTTCGCGGAACGCACGGCATTTCTAAGCGGCTTGATGCGGGAATGGGCCAAACAGGATCCAGCCGCCGCGCTCGAAATGGCGGGAACCTTGCCAGCGGGGTCGCTCAAACAAGACGCCTTCGCCGCCGCCTTTGCTGGCTGGGCGTCGCAACACCCAGAAGCTGCAGCCAAGTGGGCGACGGGCCACCTAACTGGGCCGCTGGCTGGAGAAACATTCGGCTCGATTGCCAAGGAATGGGCGGCGGACGATCCCGCCTCCGCTGCGGTCTGGGTCGCCTCGCTGCCTAACGGAATTCTAGCCGAATCCGCGACCAGCGAGGTCATCAGTGCCTGGGCGGCGCAGGATCCGCAGGCCGCTGCCACTTGGATCGATTCCTTTCGCGACGCCGATAAGCGGAGGGAGGCCTTGGGCACCTTAGTCGCGGAATGGAGCGCACAGTCACCCGAGGATGCCGCCCGCTGGGTGGACTCGCGGTTAGGAAATCCGGAGGCCGGAGACCTCGCCGAAGCACTCGTCGGAGCATGGGGTGCGCAAGATCCACAAGCCGCATCCGCGTGGGTCATGACTCTTCACGGTGATTTCCAAAGCAACTCTGCCGCCACCCTGTTATCGCTCTGGGCAGGCAGTGATCCGCAAGTCGCGGCGCACTGGGCAGCCCAATTTCCCGAGGGCGAGACCCGCACCGAAGCCATTCCGGCGATCGCCTCCACCTGGGCGGGTTCTGAGCCGGAAAAAGCCGTCGCTTGGACGTTAAGCTTGCCCGATTCCCCAGAGCAGCGCGAAGCGTTAGACGACTCCGTTAGGACGTGGACGACCCTCGCCCCCGCCGCTCTGGGCAAATGGGTGGAACAACAACCGGCTAACGAAACCACCGATCACCTGCGGACTGTTGCCGCCGGAGCGTTGGTCGAATCCCACCCCGAAGATGCCCTCTCCATGGTCTCAAAAATTTCCGCGCCAAGCCAACGGGACGACGCCTTCGTCCGCTTATTACGCCACTGGGTCCGGGACGATTCCGCCGCCGCCGAGGCATGGATCGCGCAAGCCAAGCCCTCCGCCGCCGTGCTCGGACGCGTCAGGAATCTGAAGAAGTGACGGGCAGCGGTCGGCCGCTCTAGCTAAAAGCAGTGCCCCCCAAGGAGGGGCGATCTCCGAATCGCCCAGCCAATGAGTCGCCGCTGAAGAAGCGCTTTAGCTCCGCATCACGCCCTCACGATTGGCCCGTAAAATCCGAGTTCGCCGCTCCTAGGGGGCAGTAGATGCATTCGCAGCCACGCAGCCAGCACAAGCTTTAGACCATCTTATCCCCACACTCGTCATCGCCTACACTCAGTTAATTAGCTAAATAACGAAATGTTCTAGTGGAGTTTGGGATCCGGTTTTTGCAGGAAGTGTTGTTGTTTTTTTGCTTGGTGCTAACGGATGACCATGCATCTCCAACTTGATCTAGGCTCCAGCGACGACAGCCAGCGACGACAGCCAGCGACGATTTCCTTGAGCGACGATTTTCTTGAGCGACGATTTTCTTGCATTTCCGGCTGAGCGGCTAACATCCGCGCAACCATGAGCTTACCCGCCAACCTCGTCACCATTCATCCGTATTTCAAAACCCATGCAGGCAAGGAGGAACAGGCGCAGGCGGTGATGGAGAAGTTCGTCGCGAAGACCCAAGGCGAGCCGTTGTGCACGTTCTATGAATTCACGGTTCTCGGCGATACGGTGTTCTGTCGGGAAGGTTATGCGGGCGCGGCGGGCGTGCTGCATCATTTGGAAAACATCGGCGAGATCCTCGGCGAAATGCTAACGGTTTCCGATCTCACCCGGCTGGAGTTCCACGGCCCGGCGGAGGAAATCGACCAATTGCGCGAACCGTTAGGACACCTCGATCCCGCGTTCTTCGTGCGGCGATGCGGGATTAAGAGTTAGAGAAATGACGGCCAGCTCATTCGCTCTGGGCAGAAGCTTTCAGGGCTTCTTCGAGGGCTTTCACCCGCTCGAGGAGTTTGGGAAGGCGGCGGACGTGGGCCAGCATCTTCATTTCATCGCGGATCGGCTGGGCGGGCTTGCCGGAGTAAATAGCATCTCCCGCGAGGTTACTAGTCACTCCGCTGCGCGCGCCTAACTGCGCGCGCGAGCCGATGGTCACATGGCCGGCGATGCCAGCTTGTCCGGCCACGGTCACGTAATCTCCGAGACGAGCGCTGCCGGAAATACCGGTCTGGGCCACGATCAGGCAGTGTTTGCCGAGAGTGACGTTGTGGCCGAGCTGGACCAGGTTGTCGATTTTGCAGCCTTCGCCCACGACGGTCTTGCCGAAACGGGCGCGGTCGATGGTGGTGTTAGCACCTATTTCCACATCGTCGCCAATTTCCACAATGCCGACTTGGTCGAGCTTGATGTGACGGCCTCCAGAAATCTCATAGCCATACCCATCCGAGCCGATCACCACGCCGGGCTGGAGGATGACGCGGTCGCCGAGCACGCAGCGCTCGCGGATCGTGACGTTGGCCATGATCCGGCAGTCTTTGCCGATGACGACATCGTCTGAAATCACGCAGTTCGGGCCGAGGTCCGAACCGTCGCCCACGCAGGCACCGGCTAGCACGACCGCACCGGCGCTGACGCGGACGGTCGCCGGATCGAGCACCGCACTGGGATCCACGAATGCCCGTGGGTGGATGCCGGGTGAAAATTTCCGGGTGGCGGCGGCGAAGTGGCGGACGAGCACGGCGAAGGCCAGCGAGGGATTGTCCACGGCCACCAGCGCGACGCCTTCTGGTCCGTCGGTTACGCCGCGCGGGACGAGCACGGCGGCAGCCCGCGATTGGAGAAACTGGCCGTGATACTTCAGGTTTCCCAGAAAGCTCACGTCATGCGGGCCGGCAGCGTCGAGCGCAGCCATGCCCGTTAGAGACAAATCGAGCCCGCCCCGGACGATGTCACCATCGACCCAACGGGCGAGCTCGGAAAGATTAAGGGCGAATGCCAACTCGGGAGTGGATTAGTTCTCTTTGCCGCCGGCAGGAGGGGTGGAGAGGTCTGGAATGTCCTGTTTCAGATCATCTGCGGTGGGCAGCGAGCCTGGAGGCGCGTCCTTGTTGAGATCCTTGAGAAGGGCGGCGGTGATGTCCGTGGCGTCCTTGGTGTAGAGCAGGAAGGGAACTTGCGAGGTGCTGAGACCGGATTTGTCGAACACGTAATCGTAGTTATCGAGCTTGGCCTTTTCTTCCACCAGCTTGCGGATTTCCTCGAGGATGCCCTTCATGCGCTGGACCATTTTCTCGTTGAGCTGCTGGTTTTTGCGTTGGAGAAATTCGCGGCGCTCGCGGTCAAGGGCGATGCCTTCCTGTTGTTGCGCTTGCCATTCCTTGTAGAGCGTCTGCTTCTTCGAGTCGTTGAGCGAAGGGTCTTCGAGCTGCTTTTGCAACTTCGCGAGGCTGTCTGCTAGGTCGCGGATTTTTTGTTGGCGCTCGTTGTTGTCTTTGTTGATCCGGGCGCGCTCCACGTTGATCTGCTTTTGCGCCTCGTTGGTGTGGTAGTAGTTCTTGAAGAGCTCCTGCATATCGACCGTGGCGATGTTGAGCTTGCCTTCCTGGGCGACGGCCGAGGTGGCGAACGACGCCGCGAGGGCGAGCGTGAGGATACGACGAATGAGGGTCATCTGATAGGTAAGTTGGGGGTTCCAGAAACGGAGTGGGGCGGGAGCATGAACAAAATTCCCACCCCGTCAACGCTCATCCCGCATTGTTCTGTGGGGTGTTTCCCGGTTTGACGGGGCCGGTTTCTGGGGCTTAGCTGCAACGCATGAAAACGTTCAATACCCTCCTCATGGCCACTTCCCTCGTCACCAGCGCCCATGCGGCGTTGGTGGAAAAAGCCGTCACCTATCAGCAAGGCGGCGCGACCCTCGAAGGCTTCCACGTTTACGATGACGCAGTCTCGGGCAAGCGCCCGGCCGTGCTGGTCATCCACCAATGGACCGGCCTAACTGAGTATGAAAAACGCCGCAGCCGGATGCTTGCGGAGCTGGGTTACAATGTTTTCGCCGCGGACATTTACGGCCAAGGCATCCGTCCCTCACCGCCGGAAGCGGGCAAGGAAGCGGGAAAATACAAAGGCGACCGCACGCTCTATCGGGCACGGCTAACAGCAGCACTGACTTGGCTCAAGGCGGACGAACGCACCGAGCCAGCGAAGATCGCCGCGATCGGTTATTGTTTCGGCGGCGCCGGTGTGCTCGAGCTGGCGCGGTCCGGCGCGGAAATTGCCGGAGTGGTTTCCTTCCATGGCTCGCTGGACGCAGCAGCGGGGATGGCAGCGGAAGTCGGTAAGATTCCCGCGAAGGTGTTAGTGCTTCATGGTGCGGACGACCCCTACGTCCCAGCTGCGCAGGTGGCCTCATTTCAAAAGGAAATGACCGATGCCAAGGCAGACTGGAAATTGATCCCGTATAGCGGCGCGGTGCACGCCTTTACCCAAAAAGAAGCGGGCGACGATAACAGCAAGGGCGCGGCCTACAACCAGGCGGCAGACCTCAGTTCTTGGGAAGCGATGGAGGCGTTCTTCGCGGGGATTTTTAAATGAGGGAGGAGCCACGACACTTCTGTCGTGAATGCGAATGAGGAGCCTTTGGTAAAGAGCTCCGCGCTTTCTCAACAGCCTCTCATTCGCCCGCACCCCAGGAGTGGGATGCCTCCTTATGCGGGACTTTTCAAATGCCCGGATCGACTTCATGCTCCCCGCGATGAGCGGCGCGTTCGACTTTCAAAATTTCCAGAACTCATTCCGTGAGGCGGCTGAGGCGGCGGGGTTCGCGACGACGTTGTTAGCCGAGCTGGAGGTCGGGCCGCTGGTCGCTTGGGAACGCCCAGGAAGTGGGCCGCGCGTCTATCTCTCGGCTGGCATCCATGGCGATGAGCCGGCCGGACCACTCGCGTTGTTAGAGCTGCTGCGGAGCGGATTTTTCACGGCGGATTGTCATTGGTTGCTGTGCCCCGCGCTTAATCCAGCGGGTCTATCAGCCGCCACCCGCGAAAATGCCTGCGGCGTGGATCTGAACCGCGACTACTGGCTGCGCGGCACACGGGAAGTCGTCGCCCACGCGGCGTGGCTCGATGCGCTGGCCACGCCGGACTTGTTTATTTCTCTGCACGAAGATTGGGAAACGGCGGGCTTTTATTTTTATGAAATCAACCTGCACGAGGACCAGCCGCAGCGGGCGCAGCACATTCTGGATGCGGTGAGGCCGTGGTTTCCGCCGGAGCCAGGACCGGAGATCGACGGCCACGACGCCCGCGAAGCTGGCTGGATCTATCATGCCGCCGAGCCGGACCTGCCAGAAGGCTGGCCGGAAGCGATCTATCTGGCGAAAATGGGCTGCCCGGTTTCCTTCACTTTCGAGACCCCGAGTCACGCGCCGTTAGACCAGCGGGTGGCGGCGCATGTGGCGGCGGTGAGGGCGGCGTGTGCGGGGATATTGGACGACAAAGCCTAGGGTGCTGTTAGTGCGTGGGATGCGAACTGTTGGAATCGCCGCCTCAATGGTAATTGTTCGAGCTGCCCACTCGAGTTGTCGGGATCGGTGAACTTGGCCGATGCGCCATGACCCGATGGTGGCATCGCTCTCAAATCAAATCCGCCAGCGCGGCTTCTAACGTGGGGAATTTGAAATGAAATCCATCGGCCTCCAGTGCGGCGGGAAGGGCGCGTTGGCCGATTAGAAGCGCGCCGCCGAAGCCGCCGAGCACCAGCTTGAGGGCGAAGCCGGGCACGGCGAGAATCGCGGGGCGGCGGAGGGCGGCGGCGAGCTTGCGGGTGAGATCCGCGTTGCGCTCCGGGTGAGGGGCGGTGGCGTTGATAGCTCCGGTTAGCGTTTCGGAGGCCACGGCGTGGACGATGGCGGCACGGAGATCGGCAAGGTGGATCCAGGGCATCCATTGAGTGCCGTGACCCAGCGGGCCACCGAGGCCGAGCTTGAAGACGCGGCGGAGTTTCTCGAAGGCAGAGCCGTTCGCTCCCAAGACGATGCCGATGCGCAGGCGGACCACGCGCACGCCGAGCGACTCGGCATCGCGGGCGGCGTCTTCCCAGTCGATGCATAGATCTGCCAAATACCCGCGACCGGGGCGAGCGGTGTCAGTGAGAATTTCATCGCCACCGTCGCCATAGATGCCGACGGCGGAGGCGTTGACGAGCACTTTGGGACGTTGGCCTTCCGGGACTTTCGCGATGGCCTCGACCACCCGGGTGGTTAGACTCACGCGGCTTTCGTGAAAGCGGCGGCGGGTGTCGTCGTTCCAGCGTTGGTCGATGGGTTCGCCGGCTAGATTGACCACCGCGTGGTGGCCGGCGAAGTCGAGGGTCTCGGGAGTTTGCCACCGATCGACGCCCGCCACCGACCCTGTCCCCGCGCGGCTGATGCCGGTGGTGGCCATGCCGATTTCCGCGAGCAGAGCGGGTAAGCCGCGACCGACGAATCCGGTGACTCCGACGATGGCGGTGCGCTTCGTTAGGTCCATGCCGGAGGATGGCGCGGGATGCGGCAGGATCAAAGCGTTTTCAGTCCGCCAGCGGCAGGCTTTCGCCCTTTACTTCACCGGTCTGGGGTTCTCTTATCACCGCGATGCTTAAACTTGGTGCATGGATCGTTTCCCCGCTGCTGCTGTCTCTGCCGCTCGCGGCCCAGGAGCCTCAAGTGCTGCCGGAACCCGCCGCAGTTGCGTCGCCGGTGGATACCATCACGCCGGTGCCACCGCCGGAAATCCCGTTCGGCTCGCAGGTCGCGGAGGCCATGGCGATGCCTAACAACCTGAAAATCGACAACTACGGCGGCGGCAGTATTTCAGGCAGCAAGGACACCGGAGTGCGCTACGCAGGGCCGGGGATCAAGGTCACGGGGGACAACGGAATGGAGATTTTTTCGGACAGCGCATTCTGGGACATCAAGGCGGAAACGGTGACGCTTGAGGGCCACGTCAGCGTCTATCAGGGAAACATCCTGCAACGCGGCGAGCGGGCGGTGTTTTACTATCAGAAAAAATTTCTCGATGCCAGCGGGCTGCGGGCATCGCTCGACCCGATCCTGCTGGAAGCCGGAAAATTCACCGTCGAGGACCGCGGCGGTCAGAAGGTCTATGTCGGGGAAAACGCCGGAATCACCACCCACGACGAGGAGGTGCCGAACTTCTGGGTGCGCGCGAAAAAGACCACAATTTATCCGGCTGAGAAGATCGTCTTCAACGACCTGCGCCTCTACGCCGGAGACATCCCGGTGTTCTGGCTGCCCTACCTGAGTCAGCCGTTAGACGCGGACCTTGGCTATCATTTCATCCCCGGCTCGCGCTCGAGCTGGGGTGTCCATGCGCTCAATACCTACGGCATCATGCTCGGCGGCAAGTACGACGAGGTCACCGGCGAAAAGGAAGACGCTTGGCTGCTATCCCGCTGGCACCTTGATGTGCGGTCCCGCCGCGGGGTGGGCACGGGCGTCGATTTCGTCGATACCCGCGTGGAAAACAAGGACGAGATCAGCGGGCTGAGCCTGTATTTCCTAAAGGACATCAACCCGGAAATCAGCCGCTCTGGAATACCGCGCGGCTACGTCAGCGACGATCGCTATCAGATCGAACTCAAGCACCGGCTGAAGCTCGATTTTCCGGATGATGCGGATTGGCGGCTCGACTCGAACCTCTCCCTACTAAGCGATCAGTACTATCTCGAAGACTTCGACACCAAACTCTATCGGACCGATCCTGCGCCGGACAACACCCTGGGAATCTATCGAAAAGATGAGGGTTCGTTGCTCTCACTCTACGCCAGATTCCGGATCAATGATTTCTATCGGACAGACACTCGCTTACCGGAAGCCGCCTTTGATCAAGCGCGGGCACCGCTGTTTGGCTTGCCGATTTTGCATGAGGGCAGCACGTCATTCGGGATCATCGGTGAGCAAGCCGCCGATCCCATGCGCGACAGCATTGTCAACCCGCTGTTGCAACTCACCGCCGCAGATCCCGCCGCCCGGCCACTGCTTAATCAGCTAAATGGCTTCGACCGGCAGCTCGCGGAACGGATTCTCGCACTGCCGCTCAATGACCCGCGGCGGGAAGCCATCCGCACTCAGCTGCTAGATTCCAGCTACTCTCGATTTAATACCTATCAGGAAATCTCGATGCCACTCACCATGGCCGGATTCTTTAATCTCACACCCGAGGCCGGACTGGGCTACACCCACTACGGCGCCGTAGATGGGCCGATCGATAGCTCTAACCGCACCACCCTCTATACCGGCTTGGAAGCCTCTGTGAAATTTTCCAGAGATTTCAGCGGCTATCGGAATCGGGCGCTCGGTCTCGATGGCTTGAAACATATCCTCCAGCCTTACGCCCACTGGTCGATCGTTTCCACCGACGACTTCGACTCAGACGGTCCACTGGTGGACCGGCTCACCCCGACCACTCGGCCACGCCCGCTCGATCCCGCGCGCTTCACCGCAGTGGACGAGTTGCAAAGCTGGAATGTCCTCCGCCTCGGCACCCGCAATCACCTTCTAACACAGCGCGATAGCCAGAGCTTCGAGTGGCTCTATTTGGACACTTACATCGACGCATTTATCCAAGATCCCGAAGGGAAGCGGAATTACTCGAACCTCTACAACGACGTCCGTTGGCAGCCGCTGCCGTGGCTGGGACTGGACCTGGAAACGCAGTTTCCGATGGCCAGC
Organism: Akkermansiaceae bacterium; assembly: GCA_043729385.1. Classification (GTDB taxonomy): domain Bacteria; phylum Verrucomicrobiota; class Verrucomicrobiia; order Verrucomicrobiales; family Akkermansiaceae; genus Luteolibacter. The sequence goes on along the minus strand of JAYTLO010000068.1, from coordinate 2,348 downwards.
GGCGGCTCAGGCTTCAATGAATTCGCCAGCATCCTGCGATTCATGCCCACAAATGGCTTCGAGTTCTCGTTAGGCTATCGCACGCTCAATGGCCATCCGGTGCTGGTCGATTCCGACCGCTTCGACGTCCGGACCTACTCCCGCATCAACGAGGACTGGGGCTTCGGCTCGCGGCACACCGTGGAGCTCGACGACAACACCCTCGAACTCGAGCAATACACCGTTTTCCGCGATCTGGGAAATTGGGTCGCCGGCATGGGTCTCACTCATCGGGACAATCGCTTGGCGAACGAGTATGGCGTCGTTTTCAGCCTGACCTTGAAGGATTTCCCGTCGGTCTCCTTGCCATTGGAAATGGATGGGCAATAGTCGCGGCCACATGACCATTTCCCCGGACAACCTCCTCGCCGCCTTGGGCTGGCGCTACGCCACCAAACGCTTCGATCCATCCCGCAAAATCCCTGCGGCGACATGGACCGCCATTGAGGACTCGCTTGTTCTAACACCATCCTCGTTCGGTCTCCAGCCTTGGAAATTCATCGTCATCCAAGATCCCGGCATCCGCGCCCTGCTAGCGCCGGAGTCGTGGAACCAACCGCAAGTCACCGAGGCGTCTCACTACGTCGTTCTAACCGCTAGAGCCGATCTGAATGGCTCCGACATCGACGCCTGGATGGCGCGGATGTCCGAGGTGCAGGGCACCCATCTAGAAACCACCGCACCGCTGCGCGGGATGATCCAAGGCTTCGCTCAAGCGATGAGTCACGAAGCACGCCACGCCTGGAACGTCCGCCAGACTTACATCGCCCTCGGCCAACTGCTGGCCTCCGCTGCGTTGCTAGGAATCGACGCCTGCCCGATGGAAGGCATCAGTCCCGCCGGCTACGATCAAGTGCTCGGCCTTGAGGGCAGCGGCTACGCGACCGTTGTCGCCTGCGCCCTCGGCTACCGCGCGGCCGACGATAAATACGCCACCATCCCCAAAGCCCGCTTCGACCGCTCGCGGGTGATCGCGCACCTGTAAGAGCGCCGTAGCGACAGCACCCGTCGCTGACCCCCGATGGCGTCCCTCTTCGCGGATCGCTAGCACTCTATTTCTGCGCGACCGGATCGGCTTTGATCATTCGCCGTTTTCAGAAGTCGGGAAATCGATCTTCCCCGATGAGACCCTGACGTCCGTCGCTCGGCCGACGATGTCCTGAAATCAGAAATCAATCGTGTCACATCGGCGCTCCATCTCCCGACGCCGGCCCCCGGTCTGCGGAGATCGAAATCCGCTCTCCACCCATCGGAATCCCATGTCTGGAGATAGATCCCGCATCTCTGATGATCGAATTTCCATCTCCAGACACCGACTCCGCATCTAAAAAGACCGAAATTCGATCAAATTTGATCGAATTTCGGTCTTTTTGTCTGAAATTCAGCAGAATTTCGAAAACTTGGTACGAAAGCCCGCCAAAATCCCTAGTTGGAATCATGGTTGCGCTGGCACTTCCGCGCGGGCGGATTTCTCAAAATACTGCCCCAGCGTGTCCACCCACACCTTGATGCCCGGCTTGTCCGGCAGGGCGTCCACCGCATGACCATACACCCGCAGCGCCCAATCCCCGCCATCCGCCTCGCACAGCATCCGGGTGTCGCGGATCTCCTTGAGGAACTGCTCCACCGCTCCTTCGAGCGCCAGCAGGTTGCGGCCCGAGCGCACATCCTTGCGCTGCTCGTCGAGCTTGAAGGTGCCGGGTAGAATGTCGCCATTGGCCTCCGCGCACGCCAGCCCGTCATCCGGCAAGCCTCGCCGCTGCAGGCCGATCTTGAACAACCGCTTCGCCTCCTCCGGCGGAAGCGCCACCAAATGGGTCGCTAGAATCGCGCGGACTTCCGCGAGCTTCGTCTTCACCGCCGCCACCGTGGCGTCCGTCATATCAATTGAGATTCTCTGCGCCATATGCTTGTTTTCGTTAGTCGTTAGTTTTTGTTGGATGGGAACCGCTTGTGCCCAATTGCCATCATTCTGATATAGTGGTTAGGGTTGAAAAGGAAAATTGTCCCGAGGATAACAGACGTATAGCGCCTGCATATTACCCCTTGCCAACCCTCCTGAATTGCCTCTTTCTCACAGCGTCCACCCCGGTGGACGAGGGCTTAAGAACCCTGGCGAGAGCGGTTAGCAATGACCGCAACTATTGCTGCCAAACCGGCCAAACGGTCGGGGAGGCAGCGGCGCATGTCCAAGCTGTCTCTACGGGGGTGGCATTCGCGTCAGGTTAGCGCGTAAATAACTGGTTTAAAGTGATTTATACAAAAATAATTCAATTAAAAGCTTGACGAAGTGAGCGAGCCGGCAAGCT
>JAYTLO010000067.1:0-9913 GCA_043729385.1 Akkermansiaceae bacterium | reverse complement strand
CTCGTTGAGAATCTTATGGCTGGTTTCGCGAAGGATGATGTAGGGCAGCTCCACCCAGTCGGCGGTCATCGCGTCTTCGGAGATGACGGCGCGGAGGTTGGTGGCCCATTCGTAGCTACGTTCATCACCTTTGACGCCCACGGTTTTCACCGGGATGAGGCCGGCGTAAGCTTGCCAGACTTTGTCATACCAACCGTGTTCCTTGAGCTTACCGATGAAGATCGCATCGCACTCGCGGATGATGTCGAGCCGCTCCTTATCGACGATTCCTGGGCAGCGGACGGATAGACCGGGGCCGGGAAACGGGTGACGCTGGAGGATGTCTTCGGGAATGCCGAGGGCGGTGCCGAGCTCGCGGACTTCGTCTTTAAAAAGTTCTGCTAGAGGCTCCAACACTTTTCCTTGCGCCTGGAGTTCGAGGATTTTGGGAACCCGGTTGTGGTGGGTTTTGATGACGGAGGCTTTGGACTTCGCGTTAGATGCACTCTCGATCACGTCCGGGTAGAGTGTGCCTTGGGCGAGCATTTCGGCATCGCCCACGGAGTCCCAAAAAACTTCGATGAACATGTTGCCGATGATCTTGCGCTTCTTCTCGGGATCGCCCTCGCCTGCTAGCGCGGTTAGAAATTTCTCCGAGGCATCCACGGTTTCAATCGGTACGCCGATGCGGGCGAAGTTCGCTTGCACCACCGCCGCCTCGTCTTTGCGGAGCAGGCCGTTATCGACGAAGATCGCCCGCACTTTGACCCCGGCGTGTTGGAGTAAAACTGCTAGGACGGTGCTATCCACGCCGCCGGAGACCCCGCAGACGACTTGGCGGGTGCCGACGGATTCGCGGATGTTGTCGATCATCTCGCGCTTGAAATCGTCGATATGGAAGGGCAGCAGATTCTCGGCATGATCGAGGAAATTTTTGAGGATCTGCAATCCCTCGTGGCTGTGAGTGACCTCTGGGTGGAACTGGATTCCGAAGAAATACTCGTTCCATTGCAGGGAGACGGGCGTGCCGTGCTGGTTTGCGGCGATGACTTTCGCGCCCTCGGGAATGATTTTCACGGTGTCTGAATGGCTCATCCAGACTTGCGAGGAAACGGAAACTCCTTCGTAAAGCCCGATGCACTCGGCGGGAAACAAGCTGGCCGGACCATACTCGCGGCGGTCGCTGGCGTCCACGCTGCCACCGAATTTGATGTTGAGAAGCTGCATCCCATAACAGACGCCGAGGACCGGGACGTTGAAGGCTTGAAGCGCTTCGAAGTCGAGATCCGGCGCGTCCACCTCGCTGGTGCTCTTCGGCCCACCTGATAGAATGATGGCTCCGGGCTTGCCGATGTCTGGGAAATCTTCAATCGCATAAAGCTTGGCGAAGTAGCCAAGCTCGCGGACGCGGCGGACGATGAGCTGAGTGTATTGCGAGCCGAAATCGAGAACGGCGACGTGGTTGGAATCGTGCATGAAGAAGAAGTTGAGAGTGGATAGTTGATGGTTGATAGAGAGAGGAAGAAGCACACCTCTTATCTTGTGTCTTATGTCTTCCAGTCTTCTGTCTTAGATCAGCTTAACGGCTGATAATTCGTCGGCTCCTCGGTCATGACCACGTCGTGGACGTGGCTTTCGCGGAGGCCGCCGGCGGTGACGCGGACGAAGTTGGCTCGCTCGCGGAGTTCGGTTAGGGTGGCGGCACCCATGTAGCCCATACCGGATTTGAGACCGCCCATGAGTTGGAAAATGACGTCGGAGAGCGGGCCTTTGTAGGGGACGCGGCCTTCCACGCCTTCTGCCACCAGTTTGCCGGAGCTGTTCTGTCCGTAGCGGTCGCCCGCGCCTTTTTGCATGGCTCCGATGGAACCCATGCCACGGTAAGTTTTGAAACGCCGACCTTGCGACTGCACGGTCTGGCCGGGGCTTTCGCGGGTGCCTGCTAGAAGCGAGCCTAACATGACGAGGTCGGCTCCGGCGGCGATGGCTTTGACGATGTCGCCGGAGTAACGGATGCCACCATCGGCGATGACTTTCACGCCGTGCTCGCGGCAAATGTTCGCAACGTTTTGAATGGCGGTGAACTGCGGCATCCCGACGCCGGAAATGACGCGGGTGGTGCAAATGGAGCCGGGACCGACACCGACTTTCACGGCGCTGGCTCCGGCGCTCACAAGATCGCGCGCGCCTTGCTCGGTGACCACATTTCCTGCGACGACGGGGACATTCGAAAGGGCGCGGAGTTTCCCGATGACCTCCATGACGTGGCGGGTGTGGCCGGTGGCGGCATCGATGAACAACGCATCCGCACCGGCGTCTATCAGCACGCGACCGCGGTCGATGCAGTCCGGGCCGACGCCGACGGCGGCACCGCAGCGGAGTTGGCCGTTGTCGTCCTTCGCGGCATTCGTGAAAGTGATACGCTTCTCGATGTCCGAGCCGGTGATCAGGCCGACGAGGCGACCGTCAGCATCGACGAGTGGCAATTTCTCGATGCGGTTTTGATAGAGAATCCGGCGAGCTTCCTCGAGGCTGGTATTTCCCGGAGCAGTAATGAGCTTTTCCCGTGGCGTCATCACGTCGGCGACGATGGCATCAAGGCGGTCGAGGTAGCGGACATCGCGACCGGTGACCATGCCTTCGAGGCGACCTGCGGCGTCGATGACGGGAAATCCGGAGAAGCCGTTCTTGGCCATGACCGCGCGGACGTGATCGACGGTGTCCTCTTTGCGGACGGTGTGTGGCTTCTGAATGACCGCGTTTTCCGAGCGTTTCACCCGAGAAACCATCGCGGCTTGCTCGTCGATGGGACAAGCGCGGTGGATGACGCCCATGCCGCCCTCGCGAGCGAGGGCAATTGCTAGATCGTGTTCCGAGACCGTGTCCATGGCCGCCGAGACGACTGGAAGGAATAAGGGAATACCTGCGGTGACATGCGTGGAAAGGTCCGCTTCACCGGGTAAAACCGAGCTTAAAGCCGGCACCAGAAGCACGTCATCAAATGAAAGTCCGAGAGAAATCTCTGCCATGGCGGAGTCAATAGAAGCGCCCTTCAGCCCGCAAGTCCGAATTCTGGCGACCCAGCGCGCCGCTGAAAATCAATGGTCGAGCTTCAATTTCTTGAGCTTCGGCTCGATCACAAACCGGCAATACGGGTTCTTCGATTTGTTCTCGTTGTAATAGTTCTGATGGTAATTCTCGGCCGGATAGAACTCGGATGCCTTGGTGATTTCGGTGACGATGGGATCTTTGAAATTGGCCTTCGCCGCAGCTTTTGAAGCGTCGGCGGTGGTCTTCTGCGCGTCTGAGTGATAGTAAATGGCGGAGCGGTATTGAGTGCCGGAGTCGTTGCCTTGGCGGTTGAGGGTGGTGGGATCGTGGAGATCCCAGAACCAGGCGAGGACCTTTTCGTAAGTGATCTTTTTGGGATCGAAGACCACTTGCACGACCTCGGCGTGGCCGGTGTCGCCACCCGAGATTTGTTCGTAGGTCGGGTCTTTCACGGAGCCGCCCATGTAGCCGGAGGTCGCGGAATAGACGCCGTCTAACTGCCGATACGCGGCGTCGATGCACCAGAAGCAACCGGCTCCGAGCGTAGCAGTTTCCCCCCCGGCGGGGACAACTGGCATCTTGGCGGCTTGTTTGTCAGTGGCGGTCATGGCTTTTTGGGGTTCGCAGGAAGCGAGGGTGGGGATGAGAAGTAACAGCGAGAGGGCGAGACGGCGATTCATGCCCGTAGGATACATGAAATGAAAATTTGTTCCCGAAAAAGATTCACCACTCGATGCCGACTCCTTCCTCTGGAATGAGGATCTGATCGCTGATGCCTAAACGATCCGCCTCCATGAGGAGTCGGTCCACTGGCTCGTGATGAGGCTCATTTCCCAGGGGGAACGTGCCATAATGCATGGGGATGAGCAGCTTCGCCCCGAGGTCGGCAAATGCTCTAACGGCCTCTTCCGGGTTCATGTGGACATCGCGTCCGCTTGGCGATTCGTAAGCACCGATGGGCATCAGCGCGATGTCGATCTCGTAGCGCTCGCCGATTTCCTTGAAGCCGTCGAAGTAGGCGCTATCGCCGCAATGGAAGACGCTTTTCCCGCCGGCGCGGACGATGTAGCCGCCGTAGTCGCGGTGGGTGTCGTGGATGAAGCGTGCGCCCCAATGGTGGCAAGGTGTGTGGATGATTTCGAGTTGGTCAAACGTTAGAGAATCCCAAATCCGCATCTCGTGGATGGCGGGAAATTTCAGGCGCTTGACCAGCGAACCGCTGCCTAACGGGACGACGATGCCCTCGCGGGCTTGGAGAATTTTCAGGCTCGGCTTGTGGAGGTGATCGAAGTGGGCGTGGGTCACTAACACAAGGTCAACTTCCGGCACGCCGTGGAGGTCAAGGCCGGGTTTGCGCTGGCGCTTCACCGGTCCATGCCACTTCGCCCAGTTCGGGTCGACGATCACGGAGTGGCCGGCGAATTGCAGGAAAAACGAGGCGTGACCGATCCATGTGACGCGCACCTTGTCGGCATCCGGCGAGGCGAGGACGGGCTTCAAGACATCGCCATTGATGCGCTGAAACATGCCGGGCACGATCCGGTGTCTTAGGAATTTCAGGTTGCGGGCGGGCCAGCCTTTTTGCGGCAGCAAGCCGGAATACCTAGCGGGCATCGGCTTCATGGGTGAGGTCTTATCATGATCCACAGTGGGCTGATCTTAGCGGATGAATCGCGGGGTTGCAGGAAAAACTCGAATTCATTTGCCGTAAGCTGCTGCGATCTTTTCCACCCACTCCCGCGCCCGAGCGCCGAAGCCGCGGTCGTCGGCGGCGTAGAGGATGCCGCGCGAAACGTTGATGACATCCGGCGCGCGGCGGGCGGCGGCGGCTAGCGACGCGAGGTCGCCGCCTTGCGCCCCGAGGCCGGGCACTAACAACGGCGCGTCCGGGATTTTTTCGAGCACATCCGCTGCATTGGTTAGACCGACGACGTACCCGACATCGGTGGCGCGGCCTTCGGATTTCGCGCGTTCGCCAAGCGCGGTAACGAGTTCGAAAACCGAGCGTCCGTCAGCGAGTTTTTGCCGTTGGAAATCCGCCGAGCCGGGATTGGAGGTCACGGCTAACAGGTAGATCCCCTTTCCTTCCCAGTCTAGAAACGGCTCGATGGAGTCGTAGCCGAGAAAGGGATTGAGCGTGACGGCATCGACATTCCAGCCTGCGAAATAACCCTGTGCGTAGTATTTTTGAGTCTCGCCGATGTCGCTGCGTTTGGCGTCCAAGATCACCGGCACGTCGTCAGGCATCGCGGCGAGCAAGTCCTCTAACAAACGAATCCCTTCGATGCCCATCGCTTCGAAGTAGGCCATATTCGGCTTGAAGGCAGCAGCCCAGACGGCGGTTTCCTCAATGACTTGCAGCATGAAATTTCGCGCGAACGCCGCACCGCCATCGCCCGGCCGGGGGTCGAGGCCGACGCAGAGACGGGATCCAGTTTTCTCAATTCGTAGCTTAAGACGATCGGCGAAGCGCATGGCGGTAGGATGGAGATGGCCGGGTAGGAGTTCAACCTCTTCGTACGTAGTTCAACCCTTTAGGGTGTCTTCGGAGCGTGAGGAAGACACCCTAAAGGGTTGAACTACGGACGACTCCACCCACCACAACCACCCGAGCACCACGAAGTACCCGGCGAATTCAGCGGCTTTGTTCCAGTATTGGATCGGCGCGTCGCCGCCGAGGCAGCCGCAGGAAATATCGAGGCCTTTCGACCAGGCCCAGCCGACGGAAATGGCAAACATGACCACCAAACCGGCGATCGTTAGAATGGCACCACGGCGGAGGATTCCAAGCATGAGGCAAAGCCCGGCGATGAGTTCTAACCACGGCACTGAGTAGGCTGCGACTGCGTCCCACGGTGGTTTGACGAGCTGATAGTTCGCCACATCGCGAGTGAAGCGGTCGAGCCCGGTGCCGAAGATTTTCACGCCGCCGCTGTAAACAAACCATACGCCTAACAAGACGCGGGCGATCAGGGCGACCACTGATGATTTGGCGTTCACGCGGGTTGGAGAAACCGGCGCTGCGCCTGCTCCTCGGGGTTGTGCGGCAGTGCCTCGTTGGTGGACTTGGTGTCGGCTAACAACTCGTCGCGGAATTTTCCGATGATTGCTTCCACCGGCCATGACGATGCTTCACCGAAGGCGCAAATCGTGCGTCCGTCGATCTGATAGGCCACGCTTTCCAGCGTGTCTATGTCGGACGGGCTGGCCGTGCCATCGACGAGGCGGTCGGAAATTTTCTTCATCCACGTCGAGCCTTCGCGGCAGGGCGTGCATTGGCCGCAGGATTCGTGGGCGTAGAAGGCGTTCAGGTTGTTGAGCACCCACGACATTTTGCGAGTGTCGTCGAGGACAATCACGCCGCCGGAGCCAGCCATCGAGCCGCACGCTGCGAGAGTGTCGAAGTCCATTTGGATGTCCCAGAAATCGAGATCCTTGGTGGTGCCGTCCGGGTTCTTGAGTTTGAAAACCTCGTTGCACTTGAGGATTTTCGATGACGAGCCGCCGGGAATTACGGCTTTGAATTCACGCCCATCCTTCGGTCCGCCGCACATGTCGTAGAGCAACTCGCGCATCGTGACCTTGCCGACTTCCACTTCGAAATAGCCGGGATTTTTCACATCGCCGGAGACGCAGAGGATGCGGGTGCCGGTGTTTCTAGCAACTCCGAGCTTCGCGTATTCCTCGCCGCCCATGCGGATGATGTGCTTTACGTGGCACAGCGATTCCACGTTGTTGACGATGGTCGGGCACATGTAGAGGCCGAGCGCCGCCGGGAAATACGGTGGCTTGATGCGCGGGTAGGGCCGCTTGCCTTCGAGCGATTCGATGAGTCCCGTTTCCTCGCCGCAGATGTAAGCACCCGCGCCGCGATGGACAAAAATTTCCACATCGAAGCCTGAGCCTAACACGTTTTTTCCAAGAAAATTGTGGGCACGCGCTTCTTCGATCGCCCGCTCCACGATGAGCGCCGCTTCCGGGAATTCCTCGCGGATGTAGATGTAAGCGACCTTCGCGCCGACCGCGTAAGCCGAGATGACCATGCCCTCGACGAGCTGGTGCGGATCTTGATGGAGAATGTAGCGGTCCTTGAAAGTGCCGGGTTCGGATTCGTCGCCGTTGCAAATCAGATAGACTGGCTTGGTGTTGTTAGGCGGGATGAAGGTCCATTTCATGCCCGTCGGGAATCCCGCGCCGCCGCGGCCGCGCAGGCCAGACTTTTTCACTTCTTCGGTGACGTCCTTGGGCTGCATCGCGAAGGCCTTTTTCAATTCCTCGTAGCCGCCGTCGCGGAGGTAGCATTCCATCGAAGGATCCCAGCCTTCCCGATCCACGTTCTTAAAAATGAGCCGGTATTCTCGGGCGTGAGGCTGCTTGGTGTAAGTGATCATGCGATGATATTCCGGCGCAGTATTGTCAGGGATACGCCCTAGGCAAAACCCAATTTTGGCAAAATTGCGGCGGAGCGGGTGGTCGGGAAGAACCAGCAAAGTTGGCGGGGAGGCTGCGATTCGTGACGCAACAGAAGCCTTTTTAGGATTGACCGGCAGGCGGCATGGCTATTGGACGCAGGCGCAATTCCGGCTTACCGGTCCGGCGACTTTCCCCGCATGAAAATTCTCATCCTTTCCCGCAACGCGCAGCTCTATAGCACCGACGCGCTCGTCAACGCCGCCACCACGCGGGGTCATGAAGTGCGAGTGGTGGACTACCTCCGCTGCTACATGAATATCACCTCGCGCAAGCCGCGGATCTACGTGGATGGCGAGGAGTTGGTGGCGGATGCCGTCATCCCGCGGATCGCGGCGCGGCACACGTTTTACGGAAATGCCGTGGTCCGGCAGTTCGAGATGATGAACGTTTTTTCACTCAATGACTCGGTGGCCATCGCCCGTTCGCGGGACAAGCTGCGGTCGTTGCAAATCCTCGCAAAACGCGGGATCGGACTGCCGGTGACCGGCTTCGCCCACCACACGGAAGCGACCGGCGAGCTGATCAAAATGTGCGGCGGCGCACCGCTGGTGATCAAGCTGCTAGAAGGCACCCAAGGCGTGGGCGTGGTGCTCGCGGAAACGACCAACGCGGCGGAATCCGTAATCGAGGCTTTCAAAGGCTTAAATGCGAACATCTTGGTGCAAGAGTTCATCAAAGAGGCCGAGGGCGCGGACATCCGCTGCATAGTGGTCGGCGGAAAAGTGGTGGCCTCAATGAAACGCCAAGGCGCACCCGGCGAATTTCGCTCAAACCTTCATCGCGGCGGCTCCTCGGCCAAAGTCAAAATTTCCACCGACGAACGCGCGGTGGCGATCAGCGCCGCGAAGGCGATGGGCCTCAACGTGGCGGGCGTGGACCTGCTGCGTTCAAATCACGGCCCGGTGGTGATGGAGGTGAATTCCTCGCCAGGGCTTGAGGGCATCGAGCAATCGTCGAAAAAAGACGTGGCGGGAATGATCATCGAATTCATCGAGCGGACAGCCGTGAAGCCGACGAAGCCGACGGATAAGTGAGCGTGATGCGCGAGAGACGCATTGCAAAAATGGGTTTCCGCCGTTCCTTGCTGATGAATTTGTTGCTCCCTTACTCCTTCCTTCGCCGTGGTGCGCGCTGCCGCTCGGATCGTTTGATCGCCCCAATGGACTCGAACGAAATGTTAGCACACAAGCCGCGCAACTCGCCATCTACCCCGAGCGCGACGGCGACGCGGATCAGCCGCTGAAATGACCCTTGGCCTTTTGCTTCTAGCAATTTCAAAGTGGAAACTGCCACGCCGGATCGCTCGGAAATATCAATGATTACTTTAGGGCCAGCGAGATCCAAGCGACCACCCCAGCAAGCAAGAGGATGGTGCCAATTACCGCGAAGGATTTCCAGAGCCGCCCCGCATGCCGATCCAGTTCGGAGGTGCCCATCAACGAGTCGCCGGACATCGCTTGCCAGATCTGATAGGGAAGCCAGATCAAACGCAGAAGACAACCCAGCGGCTCGCCAATCATCCTTGCGCCTTCATCCGCTCAAACACTTCCTGATAGGCTTCCATCACTCCGCCGAGGTCGCGGCGGAAACGGTCTTTGTCCATTTTCTCGCCAGTTTTTAGATCCCACAGGCGGCAGCCGTCGGGGCTGATTTCGTCTGCTAGAACGATGACCGACGGATCGGAAACAAGGCGGCCGAACTCGATCTTGAAGTCCACCAGCTTAAGGCCGCACTTGGCGAAAAAATCGCTGAGGATGGAGTTGATGGTAAGCGCAGATTTCCGCAAATGCGCGAGGTCTTCGGGAGTGGCGAGGCCCATTTCGCGGATGTAATCGTCGTTGATGAGTGGATCGCCGAGTTCGTCGCTCTTGTAGGAAAACTCAATGACCGGCTGCGAAAATACGCGGCCTTCCTCAATGCCGGTGCGCTTGCAGTAACTGCCTGCGGATAAATTCCGGACGATCACCTCAACCATCAGGATGGTGACTTTTTTCACCTCCACGTTGGTGTCGTCGAGCTGGCGGACGAAGTGCGTCGGGATGCCGGCATTTTCGAGGAAACCGTAGATGAGCGTGCTGATCTCGTTGTTGAGGTGGCCTTTGTTTTCGAAGCTGGCCTTCTTTTCGCCATTGAAGGCGGTGGCGTCGTTCTTAAACTCCATGCGCAGGGTGTCCGGGTTTTCGGTGGCCCACAGGCGCTTGGCCTTTCCTTCGTAAAGCGGTGTCATTGGCAAGTGGTAAAACCCCGCCGTGCCGCGGTCAAGAGTGCGCAAACTGAAGCTGGAAATGAGTGCGAGAATCCCACGTGATTGCGCAGGGTGTTTGGCGGGCTAGGCGCAATGCGGTGGAGTTTGGGTGAGTAAGCGGATGGCTTCGGCGCGGTTCTCGGCATAGTGGTCAAAGGTGGCGTT